>JBDKJK010000108.1:0-3309 GCA_039796675.1 Chloroflexota bacterium | reverse complement strand
GTTTTAGAGAGCAGAGGGATATTTAATTGAATAGGCCATAAACCTACGAGCCACGTAAGATTTTCTCCATCTTTTTACCTTTTGCCAACTCATCTACCAGCTTATCTAAATATCGAACTTGCTGGGTCAGGGGATTCTCGATCTCTTCCACACGGACTCCGCAGATGACGCCCGTGATAAGGTTTGCATTTGGGTTTAAGGAAGCCTTTTGAAAAAAAGACTCAAAGGTGGCATTTTCTTTGATCAGTTCCTGTAACTTTTTTTGGTCGAAATTAGTCAGCCACTGGATCACCTGATCTAGCTCTGCTTTTGTTCTCCCTTTCTTTTCTACCTTTTCAATGTAGAGCGGATATACAGATGCAAATGTCAGTTGTGCAATTCGTTGATTGTGTGTATCAGAAATTTTCATGCTGTACCTCGTGGTTTAAGGTTGATCTTTCATTATTATTTGAAAAGCTAACCTTCACGGTTCGCTTGCCAGGGTTGATGTTCATGTGTGAGCCAGACCATCTCTGGGTTGAGATCGATCACCCGTAGTTGACCTTCGGTATGAGGCTCATCGAGCTCACCGAACCAGACTGCCACGTCGCCTCCGACGATTATCGGACGTTCGCCTGTTTCAATGACGACCATTTGCAGTCCGCGTGTGTGACCGGGCGCTGGAACAAGCCTGAGACCCGGAAACAGTTCAAATTCACCGTCGACCGGAAAGTATTCCACGCCTGGGGCATCGACCCATTCACGGATGGTGTAATCCTCTTTGCTGCGTGCATCCTCAAGCTCTTGGCGTTGGATGTAGATCGGTTTGCCGGGGAAGAGGTGGTTGCCGCCACAATGGTCGAAGTGCAGGTGTGTGTTGACAATGAGGTCAATGCTGGTGAGGTCGAGATCGTGCGTAGTAAGCGGAAAGATGCGCGGATCAAGATCAGCCGCTGCCGGGTGCAGTTCGGTCATACCAGTATCCACCAATATACGCCCGTTGGGATGGTCAATCACATGCACATAGACCGGCATCCGTTCTCCCTCAGCGAGCAGATCGGCAACGAGGATGGGGGTGATGGTGATTTCTTTTTTCATGGGCATGTTCCTTTGTTGGATAATAGAACATGTTTTCTTTTTCGTCAATGAAAAATTCTTGGTGGGTACACCCGTTATTTTGGTAACCTCAAGCAATTTTTACTGAGAGGCTGCAAACTGAAATTTGTGGCGCATTATGTCAAGGCTTGCTGTTCTGAAAACTGATGTATGCCACTAACCCAAGAATGGTCAACAGAATTCCGGCAAAACCAATCCAACCGGGGAGTGTGCCACCTAGAAAAATGATTTCGCCAATGAGGGAAAAAACGACTTCAAGCGACTGTGTCGAATCGACGGCGGCGACTTGGTAGGGCTGATGCGAGAGGTGACGGGCGTAAAGAAACAACGTAGTGGCGATGACGCCCGAAAGCAGAGCGACCAGAGCAGTGCTGATGAGTTGGTCGGAGCTTGGCGGGGGAGGAGAGGTGAAAAGCAGCAACCCAGCCCAAAAGGGGAGTGAACCGAGAGTCAATAGCAAGACGCGGGCGAAGGCGTTATCCAAGATGGGATGTTGGATATGCGGCAGGTGTGGGTGATGCCCCATGCGCGATTCCCAGACGAGTTGATTCCCAATTGGGTAGGCGAATGCGGCAACAAAAACTGGCAAGGCGCTGAACAACACTTCACGCAAGCTGGTTACTGAAGCATGTTCGATGTTGACCAGAACAATGCCGATGAAGATGATGCCGGTGAAAACCAGCCCACTACGGGGCACACTGTGACCAAATAGTAAAAGCACAATCGGTGTGGCAAGGATGGTGGTTTGCCAGGTGGTTGCCACAACCCAGCCCGCGGCATATTGTGAACTAAAGGTGATGAGCGAATAGAAAACACCAAAGCCGATACTGCCCGCAATGACCCAAAACAGCCAATATTTTAGAAATATATCTTTTACATCAGCAAGTGCTTTTTTGCCCTGAGTGGCAAGCAGAATGATAATGAGCATGAGCAGCATGAAACCAAAACGCAGAGACGATGTCCATGCCCAGTGACCGCCCTGTAAACTTAAGGCGCGGTTGATAATGAAGGTACTGCTAAAAAATAATGCGGCGAGGCTGCCGAGAGAGATAAGTCGTAACATAGTTTATCCGTGAAGGTTATTAAAATTTATGAAAAGACGACGGACGATAGACCACAGACCATGGTCTGCCGTCCATCGTCCATCGTCCATGGTCGTTCTTAGGCGTTGAAGCTGGTCTTTTCTTTCACTGCATTTGGCAGCCCCGGCAGGTGACTGCGATCTACGAGAAATGTTGAAACCTCGGTCAGCTCTTTGAAAATGTAATGCTGCCTCAACGCGCCTTCGAGGTAGCCTGCTCCGCTCGTGCCACCGGTTCCCATACGCACACCGATCATGCGGCGCGCCATCAACATGTGTTTGTAACGGAATTGCGAAAGCATCTCGTCAATATCAATCAACGTAGAAAGCAGGTCAAATGGCTGTTGGAAGATCGGCAAATTGCGGTACATCATAATGAACAAGACCGCCCGCATCGCACCGACTGAAAACTCGCCTAAGCCTTCTTTATAAAAAATTCGTTCCAACTCGTCGAACTGACGCAACTCTACTGAGCCGGATAAACTGTTTTTGTAAATTTGTTTATAGTCACTCCAGAATTTTTGCTCGCCTTGTTCAAGAGGATATTTAGATTGGAAGTCTCGCCACAAGGCTTCATCAAAGAAAGGAGTTCGCTCTGCCCATTTGATGACCAGCCCTTTGAGCGTCGCCTCAGACTCTACGGCGGAGATTGCATCGTAATCTCGTTGGTTGAATCCACCCGGACGGGTGTTTTTGTAGTAATTGGCTTTGTGGCGCTGCTCCATCTTCAGCCCCAGCTTGGCTTCGATGATGCGGAATTGCAGACTCTGGAATCCCGAAGATGGCACAAGCAGGTCACGAAACTCAAGGAAGTCCATCGGCGTCATCGTTTCGAGAATATCCACCTGACGGTTGACCACCTCAAAGATTTTCACCACTCGTTTTAATTTATTGACAGCGATACTCATCTCCCCGGCATTATCCAGTACGTTGTCTGTATCGAAGATGCGACGCACGTGGTCAAGCTCATGAATGACCATCTTGAACCATAGTTCATACGCCTGATGAATAATGATAAACAGAGTTTCGTCTGTATCGTTATTGCTTTTGGGGTGCTGGGCGTTGAGTACTTTATCGAGTTCGAGATAGTCGGTATAGTATAGAAGGTCTTCGCTCATGGCTTCTCCTTTGGG
>JBDKJK010000107.1:0-3382 GCA_039796675.1 Chloroflexota bacterium | reverse complement strand
TGAGCTCGGAAATGCTCGCATCACGTTTCTGTTTGATCTCAATGATGCGATTATTGATCTCTGAAGCCTGTTCGCGTTCAGAAACAGTGATCTCATCTTCAAGACGTTGCAGGGCTTTCTTGCGGGCTTCCTCGTCCACATAGGTCACGATGTATTGGGCAAAGTAAAGCACCCGGTCTAGGTTGCGGCGGGAAATATCCAACAGCATACCCATCTGCGACGGGATGCGGCGGGTATACCAAATGTGAGCCACCGGCGAAGCAAGACCAATATGCCCCATGCGCTCGCGGCGCACAGAAGAGCGGGTCACTTCGACGCCGCATTTTTCACAGGTGATGCCTTTATAGCGGGGGTTCTTATATTTTCCGCAATAACATTGCCAATCGCGGGTCGGTCCGAAGATCGCTTCGCAGAAGAGCCCGTCCTTCTCAGGGCGCAGGCGGCGATAGTTAATGGTTTCGGGTTTCAGCACCTCACCATACGACCAAGACATGATCGTTTGGGGCGAGGCAAGGCTGATACGGAGTGCAGTTAATCCCTTGGTTTCCACTGGATCCTCTCCTACAAAATAAAATTTCTTTTGAGTATAGGTAGCGTGTAGCTAACGCGTACCAGAGACAAACAAATGCAAGCGCTTCGAGTGATTTCCTCAAGCGCTTGCTGGTGTTATCTCTTTTTTTATATTTACATCCAACAATCCAATTATATGGATTCAGGGGTCATGAGTCAAGGTCTTAATCAGTGAAGGATGCCCGACTTTAAGGCGGATTCTGCGCCTCCCACCTCGACTTTTGCCTGTTTTTACGCCCCCAGAGCTTCTCTCAGCTGCAACTCTGAGAAAGCCACCTCGATCGACGATTTCTCGCTGGCATCTGCCACCAGAAAGACCTTCCCCATTTTATAGCGTTCATCCTGAAAAGCTGTGGCAAAAACGCCATTCAGGTAAATGCGAAAGGAACTTCCGTTGCAGATGACCCTCAACCGATTGGTCTCTTTCAACCCAGCGCGCAAGGCATGGTGTGACGCCCACGGCATGATCTTGTAATAGGTCAATTGGTCTTTGTCATCTTTGGCAATGTAGCCAAAGTTATACGTTCCCTGCATAGAGACCTTCACTCCATACCCACCTACCGAAGTATCATGCCGCAGAAAGAGCCCGGCATGCACCCATTCTTCTTTCCCCTCCAAAAAGCGGATGGAGACACTCACATCAAAATTATCCAGAAAACCAGAGCTTTTCAAAACATGGTATGAGTTACTGTGCGGTTTAAATTTAGCTCGCATTTCAGATGGGTCACTTTTATGAAATGAGAGCATCTCCTCGTTAACCGTCTCCCAGCCGGGCATGGTCTTTTGGCTAAAATCTGCGCCGAGGATCAGGTCACCCATATCGGCTTCGGGAGTCAGCGTTTTGGGGATGCGAAAGCTTGTGCCGCAAAACTCACAGGTGGCAATATCATCTTTCAAATTACGAGCAGGCAGTGCGGCGCCGCAATTAGGACAAGATAAAGATCTCATGGGGTGGGCGTCTCGGTTGGAATGGGTGTCTCAGTCGGAGTATCGGTCGGCGGAATGACGATAATCGTAGGAGTTTCAGTCGGTGTAGAAGGTAGGAAGGGTGTCAATGTAGGAGTGGACGTTGGGAGGTGTGTCGGTGTCGGCGTGGCGGTCGGCACGGTTGGAATGGGCAGGTTGAGGTTAAGTCGGATGCGTTCGTCAATATCCGCATTCTCACCAATGAGGGTGAGTCGCAGGGTGACGATTCCATTGGGAAGGCTGCTGATATTCCAAGTGGTAAGGGTTCCATCTTCAACTGGTTTATCGTTTTCGGCAAGTGTCGTCCAAGTGGCGGGGTCTTCACCTATGCCAAATTCGAGCAGCCATTTTTTGAAACTACCGCTCGATGAAGCAGTGCCTTTAATTTCAACTACCGGGCTGGAGATGACTTGCCCATCGTTGAGTGCGAATCCGATCTCTGGTTGAGGATCGCCTTTCTGACATTCTCGCTCGGGTGCGGTTTCAAGGTCTTCATCCAAACCGTGGTCTTCGAGCCAGGCTTTTCCTTCGCCGGTTTCAAACCATTTAAGTGCCCACGGGTCTTTTACATCCATCACTAGCTTTTCATCGGTGGGACCATCGCAAGCATCTGAGGCTTCGTATCTCGTCCATAAATCGAGCTTTACTCGGCGGACCAAGCCTTGGTCGCTTGTTGGGGGCATTTGATCAAACGCAAAAACTTCGTTGTATTGTCCGCCACATTCGTTGGTGGGTTCGGTGCCGCCAAGGGTACATACGACTTTATCAACAATTCCATTTGGGCGCACGAATGGACTCGGTGCACCATTGGTGAGGTAGGGCACTGCGAATTCCATGAATTGTGACCAGATCGGTGCCGCGCCGCTCAAACCAGAAGAACTGACCATGGGTGTGTAATCGGCATTACCAACCCACACGCCAGTGACAAGGTCTGGGTTGTAGCCCATCGTCCAGTTATCGCGGATGTCGTTGGTGGTTCCGGTTTTGGCAGCAACAGGGAAAGACAGGTTCAATCTTGAGTTGCGCCCAAATGTAAAGCTGCGGGCTTCGTTATCAGATAGAATGGACGAGATCAAATAGGCATGCTCGGGGCGGATGACCTGTTCGCCTTCAGGCACTTCGTATTCGTAGACCACTTCCCCGCTGAAGGTAGTAATCTTGAGAATCGAAACCGGGGGAATCTTTTTACCGCCATTGGCAAAGACGGAATAAGCTGTGGTCATGTCGATCAGGCTGACGTCACCGCCGCCCAGTGTGAGTGATAAACCATAATCATTGCGTGTGAGCGAGGTGATGCCCAAGCGTTCGGCAAAGGCGATCAGCCCATCTTTTTCGGGTGTATTGGGGTCGTCATAAATGCCGACAAACTCAAGCGCTTTGACGGCGGGAATGTTGAATGAGTTCGCCAACGCCAAGCGGACGGTGAGTCCGCCGTGGAAAGTGCCATCGTAATTGCGCGGCTCATAAGGCGGGTTGGCACCGTCAGGGAATTGAGTGGGGACATCCCAGATCCATGTAGCGGGGGTCCAGCCTTTTTCGAAGGCAGCGACATAGGTCAGCGGTTTGATGGATGAACCCGGCTGGCGCGTGGGGCTGATCGCCATGTTGATCTGACCGGAGATGGCGGCGTTGTTGAAATCGGGCGAGCCGACCATGGCAAGGATCTCACCCGTAGATGGTTTGATGGAAACCAGCGCGCCATTCTTGGTATTGTTCTCCACCATGGATGCAACCTGATTTGTGACCAAGGTTTGCGCTTGGTCTTGCAAGACAGGGTCGAGAGTAGTGTAGACGACAAAGCCAGAGCGATAGATGGTTTGCGCGTCGTATAACTCTTCCAATTCGG
>JBDKJK010000106.1:0-3738 GCA_039796675.1 Chloroflexota bacterium | reverse complement strand
AAATAGACATCGCCATTCTCTGCGGCATAGGCGTGACCTTTTTGAATCAGTCCCTCAATGAATTGAATGATGAGCGGCATGGTGGTGCTGACCTGCGGATTGGAAGTGGCAGGCAGCACGTTGAGGCTTTTGAGATCGGCGGCGTAATCGGCGATGTAACGAGCCGAAAGTTTGAGCGGGTCTTCGCCGAGTTGATTGGCGCGGTTGATGATCTTATCGTCTACATCGGTGTAGTTCATGACGTGCTTGACGGCGTATCCACGATGTTCAAGATAGCGTCGGATGATGTCGAAAACGATGGCAGACATGGCATGACCAACATGGGCGTCGTTATAGACCGTGACACCACAGACGTACATTTTGACGAGGCTGGGTTCAAGGGTCTGGAATTCTTCGGTTTTGCGGGTGAGAGTGTTGTAGATTTTCAACATGTTTCTATTTTAACCACAGATTCGCACAGATGAAAAGGATGATTGGATAAAAAAACAGGACGCCTCTCGACGCCCTGCTCACTGTTCACTGTTTACTGGTCACTTGCTCTTGGCTTTCCGCCCGTTTTCTTCATCCACACGTCCGAAGATCATGCGTCCGGCGGCGGTTTGCAAGACCTTGGTGATGTTCACATCCATGTATTCGCCGATGTAGTCGCGTCCATTCTCTACGACGACCATTGTGCCATCGTCCATGTAGCCTACGCCCTGGCTGTGTTCCTTGCCTTCCTGCATGATGTTGATGCGCAGGGCTTCGCCGGGGAGAACAACCGATTTAACCGCATTTGCCAGTTCGTTGATGTTGAGTACGGTTACGCCTTGCAGTTCAGCCACACGGTTTAGGTTGTAATCATTGGTGAGGATGGGGCTCTTAAGTTGTTTGCCAAGCACTACCAGTTTGTCGTCCACTTCGCGCACACCATCGACATTGATATCTGAGATACGCACAAGAATATTTGGCAGCTTTTGCAGTTCGGCGAGCACTTCCATGCCGCGCCTCCCGCGTTGACGGCGCATGCCATCGGCAGAGTCGGCGATGTATTGCAGTTCATTGAGCACGAAGCGTGGAATGAGCAGAGTGCCGGGCAGGAAGCCGGTCTTGGCAATGTCTCCTACACGCCCGTCAATGATGACGCTGGTATCAAGCAGGATGTTGCGGTTGAGATTGGTCCACGAAGAAGAGCCGCCGCCCTCGTTGCGTCCGCTGAGGGCGCTGAGCAAGCCCATAATGTCGCCCTGGCGCATGACGAAAAGAGAAACGCCAAAGTAGGAAAAAATCAATACACTAATGAAGGGCAATACCTGACTGAATGGAGCCGGAAGCATCGAAAGCGGAAATGCAAGTAATGCCGCAATGAGCAAGCCAACGACCAGACCCGTCAACCCGGCGAACAGACTTTCAGCCGTCATACGCCCAAGCATGGCGCGAATGGCTCGGGCAGGGCGAGTAGTGAAGTAAGGAGTGAGGATTAACCCCGTCAGTGCGCCGACCAGCCCAAAGACCAGTGTGGTGCGCAATCCATCTTCCGGCGAGAATTTTGAGATTTCAAATCCCCAAAAGCCCCCAGAAATTGCCAACACGATCATACCAATAATGCGAAGAATAAATTCAAAACTCATGAAAAACTCCTGAAAATAAAGAATAATTGGCTTTCATAATAGCATGGCTAGTATCCCCCGTCAATCATCCTCGCGAAACCATTAATAAAGTTGTTATAATCGCCAAACATTTGGCGTTTTGAAATAAGAATCATGTCATTACTCGATACCCTAAACCGACCCCTGCGCGACCTGAGAATTTCGGTCACAGACCGTTGTAATTTTCGCTGTGTATATTGCATGCCAAAGGAAATCTTTGGTCCCGATTATCAATTTCTGCCCCGTGACAAAGTGTTGACCTTTGAGGAAATTACGCGCCTTGCGCGTATTTTTGTTTCGCAGGGCGTAAAAAAGATCAGGCTTACCGGAGGGGAGCCGCTCGTGCGCAAGGATTTCCCTGAGCTGGTTGCCATGTTATCGCAGATCCCTGATATTGACCTGACGATGACCACCAATGGGGCACTCCTGCCACGGTTCGCCGACCAACTCAAAAAGGCGGGGATGAAGCGGGTGACCGTCAGCCTTGATTCATTGGATAATGATGTTTTCAAATCTATGAACGATGTTGACTTTCCAGTTGAGAAGGTGCTCGAAGGCATGCAAGCCGCTCAAGATGCAGGGCTGGAACCGATCAAGGTCAATATGGTGGTCAAGCGCGGTATGAATGAACAAAGCATTTTGCCAATGGCGCGTTTCTTCCGCGAGAAGGGGTATATCTTGCGCTTCATTGAATATATGGATGTCGGTCATTCCAACGGCTGGCGTATGGATGATATGGTCTCTGCCAAAGAGATTGTGAAGATCATTAACACCGAAATGCCGCTTGAGCCTGCCGACCCGAATTATCGCGGCGAGGTGGCAGAGCGTTGGCGGTATAAAGATGGCGGTGGTGAGATCGGCGTGATCGCTTCCGTCACACAGGCATTCTGCCGTGATTGCAACCGCGCACGCCTCTCTGCCGAAGGTTCGCTCTATACCTGTCTATTTGCCGTCAAGGGGCATGACTTCCGCGATATGCTTCGCAGCGGCGCAAGCGATGAAGAGCTTGTCCAAAAACTTGAAAGTGTATGGGGCAAGCGCACCGACCGTTACTCTGAGATCCGTTCTGAAAATACCATTCCACTCCCCAAAGTGGAGATGTCTCACATCGGCGGTTAACTTGAAACTAAAGTGACAGTCACCTCGCAGGTGACTGTCACTTTTATTTAGAGACTGTTTCTTAAGTACACGGATTTGACGGACTACACGGAAAGATACAGATTTTTAAAAGATTCTTCCGTGAAATCAGTGTAATCCGTGTACAAAAAGCACTTAAGAAATGCTCTCTTAGAGATGGAGAGTTCATTGTCACAAAAAATCAAAGCCGTCCTGTTCGACCTCGATGGAACCCTGCGTCATCATCTGCCCACAGGCGGTGAAGCGTTTTCGCAATACCTTAAAGGTGTGAGCGTCCACGTTTCACAAGAGGATGAAGTCCGTGCTGAGCGTTGGGTGCATTTTTATTTTGCGCACTCGCTTGAATTGCAGGCAGACCTGAAAGCCTTTCAAACTGACACGAAAGACTTCTGGGTTAATTTTTCAAGGCGCCGCCTCGTTGCTCTTGGTTTGAGCAAAGCACAAGCAGACGAACTTGCCGCCGACGTTTCTGCGCATATGGGCACGAATTACAAACCTGAAGTGTTCATCCCTGAAGAAGCACCCATACTGTTAACCGCTCTAAACAATGCCGGGTACATTTTGGGTGTCGTCTCCAATCGCGATGAGCCTTTTCATGAAGAGCTCAAAGAACTCAAACTCGATAGCTACTTCCGTTTTGCGCTGGCAGGCGGTGAGATTCAATCGTTCAAGCCGGATGTGCGTATTTTTCAAAAGGGATTGGAACTGGCAGGGACTTCTGCGCCTGAGACGATGTACATCGGCGACAATTATTTTGCCGACATTGTCGGTGCGCATCGTGCCGGGCTCGAGCCTGTGTTGCTCGACCCAAGCGGACTCTTCCCCGAAGCCGACTGCACCACCATCCGCTCGCTGGCTGAACTGTATGGGGTGCTGCTGTAATTTTGAATGACCGCGGTCAATAAGCGATAAAATGGGGTGAATCAAGGAGACAATCATGGAATGGGACCAAAAGATATTTCGCATTGTGCGC
>JBDKJK010000105.1:0-4271 GCA_039796675.1 Chloroflexota bacterium | reverse complement strand
AGCCGCTCTGCCCACGATCTGCTGAATCTCATTAAAGACGAACCGCTTCTCCCCCCCGACCTGAAACTGGTCGCTGACCATTTAACCTTGCGCGTCACTGAAGAATTCAAGCTCCCCATCGATGCAGATTTGCTCGCAGAGGCAAAGTCTTTATGTGATTGGTTATTGAAGAACTAAAGATGATTTAAACAACAAGCCCCCAGAGAAGTCTCTGGGGGCTTGTACATTCTACTTGAGTTTACATATCCCTGCGCCCAACGAGATAGTAAAACGCGCGCGCCAGAGTGACCAACAACAGCATACCAGACATGACACCACCAAAGACAACAAATAACCTGCGCCAATCTGAAAGTCGCAAGGTGATCTCGGAGCGAGAGGGAATTTGCACACGTCCGCGCAGGCGTTCGACCAAGCCGCTCGGAGGCGGTACCCGTTTCAAGGTCCGCGAGAGATGCGTTTCGAGAGATTGCAGTTCGTTATCTTGTGAAGAGAAAGTCTGATGTGCGTTCATTGAATCCAATTATTCTGCAGGGTAAAGTATCAAACCAACTGTACCGGGTCCGAAGTTGATGGCAAGTGAAATGGAGAGGTCGGTAAGGAAGCTTTCTTTCGCGTTGAAGCGTTTTTTTGCCTCTTCTAACAGAGCCTGGGCAGAAGCTTCATCGCGGGCATGCACCACACCGATATGCACCGGCGCATCGCCAACGGTTTCTTTTGCCAGTTCAAGCACGCGTTCAATGGCTGCCTTGCGCGTACGAACACGATCTACCATATCGATCAGCCCATCTTTCAACAAAGCGATCGGCTTGACGTTCAAGACCGAAGCGAGTGCTGCGGAGAGCGCGCCGACACGTCCGCTGCGGCGGGCATATTCGAGAGTTTCCAGGGTAAGGACAACGTAGGTTTTGCTGCGAACATCCTCAACGAACTTCTTGATTTCATCCACGCTTTTCCCGGCACGATCCATTTGGCGGGCAGCGCGGCACATGAAAGCAGTGCCCATTGTTCCGCACAAGGTATCTACGGGTACGATATTGTAGGTGCCCTTCAGTTCTTCAGCTGCCGAAACAGATGAAGCGTAGGTACCCGAAAGTTTGCTTGTAATGTGAACAGAGAGGATGGTATCACCGGGTTGTGCGATCTTCTTATAGAATTCCACGAATTGGTGCGGAGAAGGTTGAGATGTTTTTGGGTGAGGGAGTGATTTGCTGTCTACTAATTTGTAAAACCCAGCTTGGTCTAGCTCTACATCTTGAATATAGGTTTTTTCTTCCCCAAAATGCACATTGATCGGGATGCGCTGAATGTCGTATTCCTTGTACCACTCTGTTGGAAGGTCTACTGCGCCGTCGGTTACGATTCGTAATGCCATGGTTTATTCTCCTTCAAGATTAAGATTTTGATCTTCCAATTGATCTCGAAGTGCCAGAAGAGTGCGATGATAAAGGCTCTTCACAGCTCCTTCGCTTCTACCCATAATGTTGCCGATCTCTGCGTTCGACATATTCTCAACAAATTTGAGAATAAGCAAATTTTGTCTTTCTGGCGGAAGTTTGCGAATCATTCTTAAGAGTGCGTCCTGCTCCTGCGAACGGACCAGGTTCCGTTCCGGGTGGTCTCCTTTGGTCGGCAAGACGGGCAGGTCATCTATCGCAATTTCCTGTTTGCGGCTGCGGTCGCGATGCCAGTTTGCCACCAGATTATGAGCAATTCGATACAACCAGGCAGAGAATGGCACGCCTCGGTCGGTGTAATTGCGAATGTGATTCATTGCCCGTTGAAAGACACGCGCTGTCAGATCTTCGGCATCATGCTGATTCCCAGTACGATAGTACACATAGTTGAAGATGCGTTCGGCATAGCGTTCGTACAGTGCGCCGAATGCGTCCTTATCGCCTTGTGAGGCGCGGGCAAGCACATCTTCTTCGTTGTATTCCGTGTCGGTCAAGTTAAAAACCTTACCGGCGGAACTGAATAATAAAACACCGCCGGATTTGAGAAGTTGCACTCAGTATAACATGACCAATTTCCTATAAATTAGCAAGCGAACTGGGAACGTTCGGCAGGTTCGCATCACATTGCAGACAGCGTCAAACTGACCTATAAAATATCTGCTTTGGTTATAATCAAAGATTGGCTGTGCCATGAATCTTTTTTTGAAACAAATGTGCTAAAATAAAATAATTCTCAATCTGTAATTCATTAATTCCCGAGGAACTTGCATGTCATCCAACAAAATTCGCGTCGTGGGCGCGCGCGTCCACAATTTGAAAAATATCACCGTAGAAATTCCACGCGATAAATTCGTCGTCATCACCGGACTTTCAGGGTCGGGAAAATCGTCGCTGGCGTTTGATACCATCTTCGCCGAAGGTCAGAGGCGTTATGTCGAGTCGCTTTCGGCGTATGCGCGCCAGTTCATTGGTCAAATGGACAAGCCTGATGTGGATTACATTGACGGGCTCTCCCCCGCCGTTTCGATTGACCAGAAATCCACCAGCCACAACCCTCGTTCCACCGTCGGCACGGTGACCGAAATTTACGATTATATGCGTCTCTTGTTTGCGCGTGCGGGCATTCCACATTGCCCGGTCTGTGAACGTGAAGTCAGCAAGCAGTCGGCACAAGAGATCGTGGACAAGGTTGCCAACCTACCAGAAGGCACACGCATCCTCATCCTCGCCCCGCTCGTGCGCGGACGTAAAGGCACATATCAAGCCGTCTTCGAAGAAATTCGCAAAGCCGGTTTCACCCGCGCCCGCGTGGATGGAGTCGTTCATTCATTAGATGATGAGATCGAACTCGACCGATACAAACAGCACACCATCGAAGCCGTGGTAGATCGTCTCGTCATTTCGCAGGAAGGCTCGAAAGAAGATAAGAAAGCCGCCCTCACCCGCCTAACGGACTCGATTGAAACCGCACTCAAATTCGGTGAAGGATATATCACCGTAAACCTTGTGGACAAAAAAGAGGATGTTGCCTACTCTGAGCATCTCGCCTGCCCCGAACACGGCTCAACCGTGCCCGAAATTGAACCGCGTACCTTTTCCTTTAACACGCCCCAAGGCGCCTGCCCCGATTGTCAGGGACTCGGCTCGAAACTGGAAATTGACCCCGCCCGCATCATTCCCGATGACAGCGTATCGCTGAACGATGGAGCGATCGGCAGCATGGAGTGGGGTCCGCGTGAAGAAGGCGGTTACTACTGGAGCACACTCGTCACCGCCGCAAAGCATTACAAGATCGACCTCGACGCGCCATTCAAAGAGCTTGCCAAAGAACAGCAACGGGTTATTTTGTACGGAACTGGTGATAAGCAACTGCCAATGAAGTACACCAACTCCAGCGGGTTCGAAGTCAAGTTCAGCCGCGCCTTTGAAGGTGTCATCACCAACCTCGAACGGCGTTATAAAGAAACCAACTCTGAATACATCCGCGAGAAAATTTCGGAGTATATGTCCGACCGTCCATGCCCGTCGTGCGGAGGCAAGCGTCTCAATCCCGCCGCCCTCGCCGTGACCGTGGACGATGTCAACATTGTTGAAGCAAATTCATGGCCCGTGTTGCAAACCCTTGATTGGGTGAAGAAGATTTCGGGAAAAGGCTCGCCACTCACCAACAAACAAAAGGCCATCGCCGAGCGCGTCATTCGTGAAATTCACGAACGGTTGAACTTCCTCGTCAATGTCGGCTTGGATTATTTGACCCTCAACCGCTCTGCCGTGACTCTCTCTGGTGGAGAAGCCCAACGCATCCGACTTGCAACGCAGGTTGGTTCTCGTCTCGTGGGCGTGCTCTACGTTTTAGATGAGCCGTCTATCGGGTTGCATCCGCGTGATAACTCGCGTCTGCTGGAAACGCTCAAGGGTCTGCGTGATTTAGGCAACACGGTCTTGGTCGTGGAACATGATGATGAGACCATCCTCGAATCGGATTGGGTCATTGACCTTGGTCCCGCTGCCGGTGAGCATGGCGGACAGGTCATTGCAGAAGGCACGCCCAAGCAGATCTTGGCGCACTCAAAGTCACTAACAGGACAATACCTCTCGGGGCGGAAACAGGTCGAGGTCCCGAAGAAGAGGCGCGAAGGTAATGGTAAGTCGCTCAAAATCTTGAAGGCGACGGCGAACAATCTCAAGAATATTGATGTCAACATCCCGCTTGGGAAGTTGGTGTGTATCACGGGCGTATCCGGCTCGGGTAAATCCACGTTGATGAGCGATATCCTTTATAATGAACTTGCGGCGAAACTCATGGGCGCGCGGACT
>JBDKJK010000104.1:0-2760 GCA_039796675.1 Chloroflexota bacterium | reverse complement strand
TACTTTTTCCAAGACATATCCTTGGCTTGACGCGCCGCATCTGAGGCGCGATGTTCGGCGTCTTTGCCGTCCATTTGCAAGTGACCAAACTCAGTGTTTGGCAGCAAGTGCCCGTTGTAAAAAATAGCGCTGCCAATGCCTGTGCCAAGGGTGACCATGATGACCGTACCATGCTGACCTTTTCCCGCGCCAAACTGCATCTCTGCCATGCCTGCCACATCGGCATCGTTGCCTACTTTGCATGGGCAGCCCGTCACTTTGGTGAGTAAGTCATCGGCATTGGTGCCGACCCATAACTCTGAAACGTTCGCTGCCATCAATGCGACTCCGTTCTTGATAGGGGCGGGGAAGCCCACACCGATGGGACCTGTCCACTTAAACGAATGGACGATCTCAGCGACCACGTCTGCAACGGGCTGAGGTTTCGCTCCCTTGGGTGTTTTGATGCGCAAACGTTCTGCCAGCAATTCTCCTGTTTCAATATTGACAGGTGCGCCTTTGATTCCTGAACCACCAATGTCAATGCCTAGTGCCTGCATGAAATGCCTCCTGTAAAATTTGTTTCTTTGCAAACTGTACCATACTCTGCTGCGAATTTGAACGTTCCGCGTTCGTATGTTTGCTTTGATGGACAATGGAGAACGTAAGACGCCGCGTGCCTTAACTTATCAATATTGGTTTCAACTCTTCATAATAATTAACTAAAACCTTCGGCAAAGATTGAGCAATTTCAAGCAGGGCATCCTGCCCATGTAAAAGAGTGCTGCCTTCATAGGTCTCAAAGACTAGCACACCTTTTCGCAGAGTCAACTTCATTTGTTTCAGGAACTCGCGGTCTGCATGGGCGAGGGTGTCGGTGAGGTGGACAAGGCGGGGTAATTCATCGATGCTCAAGGTATCAAGCACGTCAAGCGTTTCTCTGCCAATGGTCTTGGCATATTTCGCAGCGGACTCCGCTTCAATTGCCGCGATCTCTTGGCTCATCCAACGGTGATCTTGCTGGTTGGAGCATAGCCCACTGGTGAGTGACCACAGATACTCAAGCAGACGTCCGCTGGCTTTGGCGAGGTATTCGCGCAAGAAGCGTTCGTGGGTGCTGAGCAGCACTTGCGTGCGGTAGAGCGAGGCGCGCGGTTTGCCGCGAACTTCGTCATGAGTCACCTGCTCGTTGCGGATGCTGTAATCGTTGATGAGAGCATCTTCCATTTCGACGACGGTGTAGAGGAAGCGCACCCAAGTCTGGTACAACTCTGTGAGCGAGACGAATTGAAGTCCGCGCGGGGTGATGGCGATGCCGCCGCTGGAGCCGAAGTTCAAACGACGGACTGCGCCGAGTTGATACATGCCGAGGAGCGAGTCTACTTCGGGGTTGACATCGTGCTGCACTTTTTTATATGAGAAGGTCGCATCCATACCAGCATAGGATTGAATGATCTTCAAGCCGCCTGCATGGAGATGAGCAAATTCACTGACATCATAAACGCGCCCGTTGATGATGAACCAATGTCCATCTTCGGGGTTGTTGCGCAGAACGACTTCAGAAGCGGGGTAGATATTTTCCTGTTCGAATTGGGCGCCGCCATAGGTGGTGAAGACTTCTTGCAAATATCTGTCTTCGCCCACGAGACGATAGAACAACTCACGTCCTTTCTCTTCGCCCACGCGTTCTTTGATGATGCTTTGCAGGGTGTCCATGACGGTTTTGGCGAAGCCGGTGCGCCCACAGATGTAGAAGAATGCATCTCCTTGAATCAACTCCCACAGTTTGTCTTTCATTTCTGGCGTGAGCATGGCAGAGTCTATATGTCCGCGTTTGCCTTTGAGGAAAGTGAACTTGCCTTTGCTCACGTTGAGTTGAAGTTCTTCTTGTGAGAAAGCGGCTTGCAGATTCAATTGACCGGCTGCGACCAATGCTTGCCATTCATTTTCATAATACAACTCGGCGCGTGAACGGGTGCCGAAGAATAACCAATTCTCACCGCCAACGCGCGCTTGTAACATGCTGCGGAAGGGTGCAATGCCCGAACCGCCCGCGAACATGACGACCGGTTTGTTGATATTCGCAGGCAGGCTGAAGCGCGGCGGATGAATCACTTTGATGGAAACGCGGCGTGGATGCGAATCAGCCGAGGCGCCGAGTCGGCTGAGGTAGGCAGAGCAGGTTCCGGCGCGGAGGGAAGCGCGTGATACGTCGGTGTCGCGAGTCTGGTAGAGGAGTCCGCCAATGGTGAGGTGCAGTTCGTTCGCGGCGTCATCGGCTTGCACAGATGAGATCGAATAGGTGCGGAAGGTTTCGGGCGGCACGATGCGCGTGATGTGTTCGCGTTCACCCAGCGTGGCTTTCCACAAACGTTTGGGGTTGAAGCCGCCTTGGCTGAGCACGTTGAGCAAGTCCCACAATTCCCATTGGTCTTCGGCGCGCGCTTCGAGAATGCGATGCAAAGTTTCGTTGTGTGTCACTTCATATAAAATCTTCGCGATGTAACGCGTGATAGGACGAATGCGACCAAAGGTGAGCAGTGTGCGCAGCGACAAAATGACTGACGTCTGATGACCATCACGCAGTTGAACGGCGGTGCGCCAAACCGCATTGAGCGGGATGGGCTCATCGCCGGTGGCGTGCAATGCATCCAAGGTTTTTTGGACAAGCTCCGGATCATTCTCCGGAAGAATTGCGCAACGGTCCCCGGGCTGATATCTCAAGCCGGTGCCGGTTGTATCTAACACGACGCGATTGGCTGGCATGATGCCATCTTTTGT
>JBDKJK010000103.1:0-10786 GCA_039796675.1 Chloroflexota bacterium | reverse complement strand
TTGTCACCAGCTTCGGGGCGGAGATGAAGCGCAAAGTCCTTGCATATAGTTTGGTGGGGCTGCTTTTTGCGGGCGTGGCTTATTCCAATTATGATATTGTCTTTAATAAATTCGCCCCCGCCTTTGCAGGACCCTCATGGAACTCGTCTGAGATGGGCAAGGTCATCAGCGACTTTGAAGATAAATATGGGCAGACCGATACGGCGTGGATCGTGCCGTTCCCATACTGGGTGGATACGCGTCTGCCCGGCGTTTGGGCTGGCATTCCAGACCGCGATTTCGCACTGTTCCCAGACCGGCTTTCAGAAAGCCTCGCCTACCCGGCGCCCAAGCTGTTCATTTACTGGAATGAGGATGCCGAAACTGAGAGGCTTCTCAGAGAACTCTACCCGAATGGCAAAGTCACCCGCTATACTTCAGCGTTCCCTGGCAAAGATTTCTTCATCTTTTTAGTGGAGCAATAAAAAAAAATTGTAGGTCAGGCTTTTAGCCTGACATATTCAATTGAATGTTTGGCGGGTTTATAACCCGCCAAACAATTTACCAAAACATTATGACCAACTCAAAATACTCGTGGCTGTACGACATCCTCTTCGTTTTGGTCCTGCTCATGGCAGGCTATTTACGACTCGGTGGCATTGAATGGGGTGAAGGCTATCACCAGCACCCCGATGAATTATTTTTGTCGGGTGTGTTAGACAATCTGCGAGCAAAGACTTGCACGACACCTGACCTTCCTATCGATGCCTGCTTGCCCGAGAACCGCCGTTGGATGACCCCGCTCGAATATCTGGACAGTGCCAAATCCACCCTCAACCCCTTCAATCGCGGGTTTGGTTTCTTCGTCTACGGCAACCTACCACTGACGGTGACGCGTGTCTTGATGGAAGCAACGGGCAACGACGACCTTGGGGTATCAAAGATTTTTGCGCGGCAAATGTCTGCCACTGCAGATTTACTCGCCATCTTCTTCTTGTATCTTCTGGTATCCCGTTTGTATGGGCGTAAAGTGGGTGTGCTGGCTGCTGCCTTTTCATCTTTGGCAGTGATGCAGATTCAGCAATCTCACTTTTTCACCGTTGATCTGTTCGTCAATACCTTTCTTTTCCTCACTCTAGTTTTTGCCGCGGGCATTCTGGAATGGGGCAAGGAAAAGGTCAGTGATGAGGAAGTAAGTATCGAGAAACAAGAAATAAGTAATGAGGAGGAACTCACCGCTCATCCTTCATCTTTCATTCTTGATTCTTCATTCTTCATTTCCCTCCTAAAACATCCTCTCTTCCTTCTCTCCATCGGCTTCGGCTTCGCGCTGGGCATGGCGATGGCATCCAAGATCAATGCGGCGGTGATGGCGTTTGTCCTGCCGTTGGCATTCTTCATTCGCTGGCTGATCTACGACCGCAGCAAAAAACTAGCTGGTGATTACTGGTCACTGATCACTTTCTCACTGATCGCAGGCGGACTCGCTACCATTATCTCCTTCCGCATCTTCCAACCTTATGCCTTTGATGGCGTAATGCTCAGCGAGCAATGGATAAAAGGCATCTCTGAACAACGCCTGCAAGCCACTGGTAAAGCCGACCTGCCCTGGAATTTGCAATGGGCGCGGCGTTCGCATCTGTATTCATTTGAGAATCTCACCGTCTGGGGGCTTGGGCTTCCGCTAGGCATTCTTGCATGGGCGGGTTTCCTGCTTATGGGCTGGCGTATTCTTAAAGGTGAGTATCGCCACCTCCTGCTCTGGGGCTGGACGGTGTTCTACTTTGGCTGGCAATCTATGCAGTTCAACCCCACCATGCGTTATCAACTGCCGGTCTATCCGCTGCTGGCGATGATGGCAGCATGGGTGTTGTTTGAAATTCCAAGAATGACCGCAGACCGCAGACGGCAGACCATTGTCGGTGGTCTATCGTCCGCCGTCGGTCTTATCGTCCTCGCCCTCACCGCCATCTGGGCGTTCGCCTTCCAAAGTATTTACCTGCGCCCAGAACCTCGTATGACGGCTTCGCGTTGGTTATTCCAAAACGCGCCATCGGCGGTGAATGTTTCTATCGAAACAGATGGCGGTCATATAAGCCAGCCGCTACCCTTTCCATCCGCATTTCCTGTTACGGCAGGCACGCCATATTCCCTTCAGTTCACTGCGCAAAATACAGGCACGATCACAGAAGTGACATTCGGATACGCCCGCGACGATGCCGGGCTGCCTGCCCCCATCAACCTGACTCTCACTTCCGCCTCCCAACCGGACCTGGTGCTGGGTCGCGCCTCCACCATGCTGGATACTACGCAGACGGCGAATCCGCGCGGCGTGCCGTTGACCTTCACCTTCGACAAAGTCATTCCGATCTTGAAAGACCAGCCTTATACATTGACCATCGAAACACTTGGTCAGGTTCTTTACATTGAAGGCGCTGCCATTGCAAACGAAACAGATTATGACTGGGGCTTGCCCTTCCGCATCGACGGGTACGATCCGTATGGTGGCATGTACAGCAACGATGATCTCGTTTTGCAAGTTTATTGGGGCGAGGATATCAACAAGCTCACTCGTTATTTGGATATCCTGAACAAAGCCGATTACATCGTTATCCCCACCAATCATCAATACGCGCAGATCACGCGCCTGCCCGAACGCTATCCGCTGACGACCTTGTATTATCGCGAGCTGATCGGCTGCCCCACAGGAGAAGACATCATCGAATGTTACCGCCTTGCCCAGCCGGGAACGTATGAAGGCAGGCTCGGTTTTGAATTGGCGGCGGTCTTTGAATCGTACCCGACGCTTGGTCCGATCGTGATCAATGACCAGCGTGCTGAAGAAGCCTTCACCTTTTACGATCATCCCAAGGTGCTCATCTTCAAAAAATCAGCAGACTTTGACTCTAACTATTTGCGCGCTGTTCTCAGCAGTGTCGATTTGACCAAGGTCGTTCCGCTCACCCCGACGCAGTTCAGCGATTTCAAAACCCTCATGCTGCCGGAGTCGAAATTGGCAACACAACGCGCGGGCGGAACCTGGTCTGATCTGTTCGACTACGATTGGCTGCATAATAAATATCCCATTCTGGGCATGTTATTTTGGTATGCCTTTATCTTCTTGCTTGGGTTGTTTGCCTATCCCATTGCAAGACTGGCATTGCCCGGTTTGAAGCAATATGCCTATCCATTAGGGCGGGTTGTCGGTTTGGTCTTGCTGGCATGGCTGGCATGGATGGGTGGCTCGGTGGGCGTGCCGTACACGCGGATCAGCATCGGCGTGGCATTCGGCTTGGTCGTGCTGGCAGGCGTCGGCTTGTGGATGAGGCGCAAGGAAGAGTTCAAAGAAGATTGGAATGTTAACCGTCAGTTCTTCGTGCTGGCAGAGATCGTCTTCCTGTCCTTCTTCCTGATCGATCTGCTTATTCGTGTGGGCAACCCCGATATGTGGCACCCATCCAAAGGCGGCGAGCGCCCGATGGACTTTTCATATTTCAACGCGGTGCTGAAGAGTACGAGTTTCCCGCCATATGACCCGTGGTATGCGGGCGGTTACATCAACTATTACTATTATGGTTTTGTGCTGGCGGGGACGCCGGTAAAACTGCTTGGCATTGTGCCTTCGATCGCGTACAACTTTATTCTGCCGACTTGGTTTGGGTTGGTGGCGGTGGGTGCGTTTATGGTTGGGTATGCCTCAGTTGAACGTTCCAAGTTGAATGTTGAAGGGGATCAACCTTCAATATTCAACCTTCAACTTATCACGGGCTTGGCTGGTTCGTTACTTACCATTTTCCTCGGCAACCTTGGCACGATCCAAATGATCTTTAATGCCTTCCAACGCGTTGTAGCTCCGGGCGGATCGGTTCCGGCAGAGACGGGCTTTTTTCAGCGTTGGGCATGGGCATTTCAAGGTGTTTGGAAGGTCATCACCGAAGGCCTGCTTTTGCCCATTGGGCGCGGAGACTGGTATTGGAATCCCAGTCGCGTCATCCCGCCGGGACCCGGCAATGAGATCACGGAATTCCCGCTGTTCACATTTTTATACAGCGACCTGCACGCGCACATGCTGGTGATGCCTCTGGCGTTGTTCATTATTGCCTGGGCGTTGGCGTTCGTCCGCTCGCGCGCGCAATTGACCCGCGGCGAATGGATCGCATCCTTTGGCATGGGTGCGTTGATGATTGGCGCATTGAAACCAACAAATACATGGGATCTGTATACCTACTATTTGCTCGCAGCCATTGCTGTGGCATACACCTTGGTGCGCTATTTTGATTGGAAAGATTATTTCAACGTCCCCGCCTGGGTTGGAAAGACTAGTTTGGCAGTTGGCTCAGTTGTCCTTTTGTATGCACTGGGTTCGTTGTTCTATTTGCCATTCTCGCAATGGTTTGGGCAGGCGTATAACTCTGCCTCATTCTGGGATGCCACCCGTACGCCATTTTCTTCCTACTTCACCCAATGGGGCTTCTTCCTCTTCATCATCACCGCCTGGTTGATCTGGGAAACCCGCGAATGGATGGCGGCAACGCCGATCTCTCATTTGAAACGATTGCGCCCTTACGTTCTCCTGATTGAGATCGCGCTGGCGGCGTTGATCGCCTTGCTTGTGTTCTTCCTCGTTGAAAAAGCGACGGTGGGACTCTTTGCCCTTCCGCTGGCGTTCTGGGCTTTGTTGCTTATTTTGCGCCCCGACCTGCCTGATACCAAACGTTTCATTCTCTTCCTGACTGGCACGGCTCTGACCATTACCATCGCGGTCGAGTTCATCGCCCTGGTCGGTGACATCGGACGCATGAACACCATCTTCAAGTTGTACTTGCAAGCGTGGATGATGTTCGCTGTGAGTGCGGCGGCGGCCTTTGGCTGGCTGTTGCCCGTCTTCTCGAAATGGCGGCTCAAATGGCGCATCACCTATCAAGCCGGGGTGTACATTCTTTTGGCGTGTGCGTTCATGTTCACTCTCACCGCCTCCACCGACAAGATCAGCGATCGCTTGAATACCGAAGCGCCGCATTCCTTCGACGGCATGGAATTCATGGCGCATTCCCAGCATTGGGATGGTCAGATCATGGACTTGAGCGAAGACTACCGCGCCATTCGTTGGATGCAGGATAATATCGAAGGCTCACCGGTCATCGTGGAAGCGAACTGCACTGAATATCGTTGGTGTACGCGCTTTACCATTTACACCGGGTTGCCCGGGGTCGTCGGCTGGAACTGGCATCAACGTCAGCAACGCGGCATCTTTGCCCCACAAGTGCAAGAACGTGTGAATGAAGTCGGCGCATTCTATACGACGCTTGACCTTCAAGCCACGCTTGCCTTCTTGAAAAAATACGATGTGAAATACTTTGTCGTTGGTCAGCTCGAACGCAATGTGTATCCTGCCCTTCCAGATGTGCCCGATGGCTTGTCAAAATTCACTGAACTCGAAGGTGCGTATTGGGAAGTTGTGTATCAAGACCTGAACACGACGATCTATAAAGTAAAGCCTTGATCACATCACGTTTCACTTTTCACTAATTGAGTGAAAAGTGAAACGTGAATTCCAACCACCGAGGAACCTCCATGATTCTCCACATCACCTCCAAACAAGATTGGTCTGACGCGCAGGCAAAAGGCGAATACGCTGTGCCGAGCCTTGTCACCGAAGGCTTCATCCATTTTTCAACAGACAAACAAGCGGTCAACGTTGCCAATGCTTTTTATCGCGGACGCACCGACCTGGTCTTGCTGGTGGTCGATGAAACACGACTCAAGCCCGAGCTTAAGTGGGAAGCGCCAGCCGGTCCGCCTGCGGAAAATATCTCCCAAGCGGACTTATTCCCGCATCTCTACGGTCCCCTCAATCTGGATGCCGTCGCCTCCGTTCTCGACTTTCAGCCTGATGCAACCACCGGAACCTTCACCCTTCCCAAGCTGGATACTGGCAATTGATTACTGATAACTGATGACTGAATTTCTAACCTGGTACCTCATTCTCACCGTTCTTGGCTGGCTGACCTTCCCGCTGGTTTATCAACTCTTCCCCGCTCTAAGTGACCGCGGCTACACCCTCGCGCGGACAGTCGGTATGCTGATCTGGGGCTATGTCTTTTGGTTATTCGTCTCTCTCGGTTTTGCCCGCAACAATCTCGGCGGAATTATTTTTGCACTTGCCATCCTAGCCGCCCTATCTCTTTGGATAATCGTAAATCGTAAATCTGAAATCGTAAATTTTCTAAAATCGAACCTCGCCTTAATCATCACCACCGAAATCTTATTTCTAGCTGCCTTTGCCTTCCTCGCCATTGTCCGCGCTGCCAACCCTGAGCTTGCCAGCACCGAAAAGCCGATGGAGTTGATGTTCATCAACAGCATCCTGCGCTCTGAAACCTTCCCGCCGCAAGATGCATGGCTCTCGGGGTATGGCATTTCTTATTACTACTTTGGTTATGTGATGACAGCCATGCTCGCGCGCATGTCGGATATCAACGGCAGCACTGCCCACAACCTGATGACCTCGCTTATCTTTGCATTGGGCGCCATTGGCTCATTCGGCGTTGTTTATAACCTGCTAGACCGCGGACGACAGACCGCAGACGATAGCCAAACCCATCGTCCATTGTCCATCGTCTATGGTCTGCTTGCGCCTCTCTTCCTCCTCCTCGTTTCCAATTTCGAAGCCCTGCTAGAAGTTCTGCACCGCCGCGGATTGTTCTGGACCAAAGACCCTGTCACCGGCACATACACCAGCGCCTTCTGGACATGGCTCGACATGAAAGAACTCTCCCAGCCGCCCATCGAACCGCTCGGCTGGCTGCCCGAACGCTACCTTTGGTGGTGGCGCGCTTCCCGAGTCATTCAAGATTACGACATCACCGGCGGTCACCGCGAAGTGATCGACGAATTTCCCTTCTTCTCCTTCCTGCTCGGCGACCTGCATCCACACGTGCTGGCAATTCCCTTCGGTTTTCTGGCTGTATCTATTGCGCTTAACATCTTCCTCGGCGGTTGGAAAGACAGCACCCTCGGAGTGATGGGCGCACGCTTGCGAGTTGAGCCGGTTGGTTATCTTTTCGCGGCTCTCGTACTCGGCGGGCTCGCCTTCCTCAACACATGGGATATTCTCACCGCCGCCGCCCTAATCGTTGCCGCATTCGTCCTCTGGCGCGTCAACGAAGACGGTTGGTCATGGTCGCGCCTCGAAGACCTGCTCTTATTCAGCCTGCCGCTCGGCATCCTTTCCCTGCTTTTATATTTCCCGTTCTACCTCGGCTTTTCATCGCAAGCGGGCGGCATCCTCCCCAACTTTATGTACCCCACCCGAGGCATGCACCTGTGGGTGATGTGGGGAACATTATTCATCCCCATCCTTACATTCCTGCTTTATGTTTGGATAAAAGAACCGGCTCGCCCGAACTGGAAGTTGGCACTCACCATCGGGTTTGGGACAACCCTTTTCCTGTCTCTACTCACCTTCCTCGTCGGCATCCTGGGCTTGGTCATTGAAAAAGATTTCGTAGCAGCCACTCTTGCTTCTTACAACATGACCATCTCCCAATTTCTCGGCGCAACTTCCCTGCGTAGGTTGAATCATATTGGGAGTCTCATTACCTTGCTGGCGATCTTTATCCCTGCGTTGGCGTTCCTGTTTGCAAGAAACAAGGAACAAGAAACGGAAAACCTTGGGGCTAAATCTTCAACCCTTCCCTTCGCCTTCCTTCTTCTCATTCTCGGCACTCTCCTCATCCTCGCTCCCGAATTCGTCTACCTGCGTGACCAGTTCGGGTATCGCATCAACACCGTCTTCAAGTTCTACTACCAGGCATGGATACTCCTCAGCCTCGTCGTAGCCTTCGGTGTGGGCTACACCCTCCAACGCCTGCGCGGATTTGCCGATGTACTGGTTCGTGTGCTGATCGGTGTGGTCATCTTCTGTGGGTTGCTTTACCCTGTATTCGGTTTGATGACCAAGACCAACAACTTCAAGCCTGTCTTCGGATACGACCTGAATGATTTCACACGCATCCAGCGAGAAAATGCCGACGATGCCGCCGGAATCGAATTCCTGTTGACCCAGCCCGAGGGAGTCGTAGCCGAAGCCATCGGTGGTGGATACAGCTATTACGGACGTGTCTCCACCCATACGGGCTATCCCACCGTTCTCGGTTGGATCGGTCACGAAGCCCAATGGCGCGGCGGCTATCAACTACACGGCACACGAGAAGCGGATATTGAACTGCTATATGCCACCCCTCGTTGGGAAGAAGCGCAAACCATCATCGAACGCTACAACATCCGCTATATTTTCATTGGTAATCTTGAACGCACCTCCATGCTCGTGAACGAAGAAAAGTTCACGCTTTATCTCAAGCCAATCTTCCAACAGGGCAGCACCATCATCTACGAAGCGCCGTAATATCCGTAGGTCACGCTTTCAGCGTGACGGATAACAAATCAATAATTTGTCAGGCTATAAGCCTGACCTACAAAAAAATATCCCCCAAAGCCAAAACTCTAGGGGATGTTTTCAATTACGAATTACGCATTACTTACTGCGCAGGCTGCCCTTCGGTAGGATACCCGCTCGCATACCATTCCTTCAACCCACCCGCCATGCTGGTGGCATTGAACCCTGCATTCAACAAAATGTCGCGCCCTTGCTGGCTGCGGTTGCCCGAACGGCAGATGACAACGATTTCTTGATCTTTTGGCAGTTCACTCAGGCGGGAGGGTAATTCATCCAATGGAATAAGGGTGGTGTTGGGCACATGATACTCATCCCATTCCTCCTGTGTGCGCACATCCAATAAAAATGTGCCAGCCTGGTATTTCTGAAACGCCTGATCCACACTAATCTCGCTCGCTGTTGCCGCCGTGGTGCTGGAGGCGATGAGGTAAATGATCAATGCCACAATGGCGACCACGGTCAACTGCCCGGCAGGTTTACGCAGGAATGCCCCCAGTCCATTTTGCGACATGGAGCTTGCTTTTCGAGTATTCTTCTTTTTTGACATTCTATCCTCGTAACGAAAAGTATTCTTACGTTATTAAGATGCATAACCCAGGTAAAAGTTACACTGTAATCAATACGGCAACCGGGAATCAAAAATGCCACCCGTTATTTCGGCAGAGTGACATTTTAGCTCTTGCAAAAGTCAATTGTAGAAGGCGTTGCCTACAGTCACACTGACTAACTATCAAGCAAAAGAATTGATGGCAGTATCAAGGTCGGTATGGATCTCAAGGAACTGTTTTAACCCAACTACGTCCAGCACCTGTTCAACGGCTGACTGCGGATTGAGGAGTTTAAAGTGATTGCGCACAGAAAGATCCTCTTTGGTATTGATCGCACGGAAGATGGGGCGGCTATTATCTTTACTTTCAATGGAATGACCTGAAAAAATGCGCGCCAGGGTATGAAATGCCATCAACCCTGCACTACTGACATATGTGACCTTTGTTAGATCGAGCAGTAGGTTGCGCGCGCCTTCATTATAGGCTTCCTGTGCCCGGATGACCACGTCTGTATAATTGGTCGAATCCACGTCGCCCATAATGTGCATGATGGTTACATTTGTATGTTTCGTGAAAGAGATTTGCATGACAGTCTCCAATTATCTGAAATTGAATTCTTCGTAATGGACATTTTCCTTGCGCACGCCCGCTTCGATGAATTTCTTTTCGAAGGCTTGCACCATTGGCAAGGGGCCACACATATAGACGTGATGGGTAGAGAGGTTGCCGCCTGCATTCTGAGCGATCTCATCCACTGTCAACGAACCATGTTGAGAGGAAAAGCGGATATTCGCTTTCAAACGCGAATGTTTCTTTGCAATCGCTTCGATCTCTTCTGCAAAGACGGCTTCTTCGGGGTGTCTTACCGTGTAGTAAAAATGCACATCGAAAGCCAGGTCCGTTTTCAGGTCCCGCAGGAACGAGAGGAAGGGTGTAATACCAATACCACCTGCCACCCAGATCTGTTTGTCGTCGCCGGTCTTGTAGTTGAACATGCCATACGCGCCTTCCACAACTGCATCCATGCCGGGCTTGAGGTTTTGAAAAAGATGCCGGGTAAAATCACCGCAGGCTTTGATCGTGACGCGCAATACATCCTCATGAGGCGCACTGGAGATGGTAAAGGGATGCGTTTCATCCAATCCTTTATCGCCTTTGAAACGCACGAACAGGAATTGTCCTGCATGGGCATGTTTGATCGGTTTGCCTTTGGCGCGCATCACCACTTCAGTAGTGGAGGTGTTGGGATGGTTAACCGCTTCAACTTTGTATTGGACATGCTTGCCCAGAAAACGACCGAGGATTTCAGTGTAAATATATGAACCAATGCCAAGGAAAACAAAGATCTGATTCCAATTGATGGCAACTTTCGTCGTGGGTGCATTGACCGTGATCGAATGCAGGTAGCCGAGGATGAAAAAAATGCCAATGAACCCATGCAGGCGCTTCCAACCTTCGTACGTGCCGCTGGTCAGTTTGCTAAGGTAGGGAATGCGCGGCGCGAGCGTTGGCAGGACGATGGCGATGAAACCCAGGAAAGAGACAATGGCAAGATAGTTCCCTACTGCCAAATTCACCAGATGCAAGGGCACGATCAAAATATGCACGAACATCAACAAAAATGCCGCGGTGGATGTATAGCGATGGGTCATGTACATCTTGTCCAAGCCACCAAAGTACGGCTCTGCCCAACGCGGACGTGTGGAAATGAACAAGGAAAAAGACATCAATGTAATGACCAGAGAGCCAATGGTCATGCCGACCTGATAACGAAGATAGTTCTCCACACCTTCGCTTTCAG
>JBDKJK010000102.1:0-5306 GCA_039796675.1 Chloroflexota bacterium | reverse complement strand
GCAACAGCATTCAAAAAGTAGTCAAAACGTAGGGGAAGAATCCTTGCAGCCCTTCATTCTCATTCCATTTCCTGCAAATAATCTGCCAGAGATAAAACTCACAGGCGAAATCGAGCGGACGGAAGATCAACTATCTGTGCGATATTATGTGCATGGGAATGTTGATTTCATCAAACTCCCTGATATCACTAAATTGCCTATGCGCAAAGACGATCTGTGGAAGATGACGTGTTTTGAAATTTTCCTCGCACCGGAAGGGCAAACCCAATACTGGGAATTCAACATGTCGCCTTCGGGCAATTGGAACGTGTATCGCATGGATGCTTATCGCCAGGTGAGCATGCGCGAAGAGGTTTTGTTCACCAGCCTGCCATTCACTTTCCAAAAAGCGAATCATGAATTAAGGTTGAATATTTCCATCGATCTATCTTGTATCCTTTCGGCAGAGCAAAAAGCAAATATCGGGGTCACAGCCATCATTCAAACCTTTGATGGGCGCGAGAGCTATTGGGCGCTCACCCACCCCGGCGCGCAGGCAGATTTTCATCTTCGAGATGGGTTTACGATACGATAGAAAAGGATTTGCTACCGTACATCCGTCATTACGAGGGCGTTCTTGCTCTTGCCCGAAGCAATCCCAGCCTTAATTCTAAGATTGCTTCGCCGCCAAAAGGCAAGATCGGCGGCTCGCACGCGTGCCTGCTGCATGGTGCAGGCAATGACGGATGTACGGTAGAGAAGAAAAGGAAGCAGGTCTTTCATCAGTGAATAAGCTCAATAACATTCAAGCGTTGCGCGGGGTTGCCGTTTTGGTGGTCGTTTTTTCTCATCTATTGGTGATCGAAAAAAAATTCGGCGGGGCGAATACCCTTTTGCCAGAGTGGATGCAATTCGGCATCTTCGGCGTGGACCTTTTCTTCGTCATCAGCGGGTTTGTGATGGTGACGGTCACTCGCGGAAAATTTCAGAGCCTGCGGAACGCCTTGCTTTTTCTCTATCATCGCGTCTCAAGAATCTACCCTTTGTATTGGGTGTACACCACACTGGCGCTGATCGTCTTTCTCGTCCAACCCTCGTGGGTGAATAGCTCGCAAGGCAACCAAGTGGACATTCTGGCTTCGTACCTGCTGTTACCGGATGAACTGCTGCCGCTTGTGCAAGTCGGTTGGACGTTGGTTCACGAGATGTATTTTTATCTTGTGTTCTTCGTCATTTTGTTATTGGTGCCTGAGAAGTTCATGCCAGTATCCATGCTGGTGTGGGGTGCGGCAATCATCGTCTTTGGTAGATCGGCTGGAAACCCAACCTATAACCTTGTGTTCCATCCGTTGACCCTTGAATTCCTTGCCGGGTGCTTATTGGCTTGGCATTATCACAATTTCGCCAGCATCAAGGTCTATGCATATTGGCTGGTCGGCATTGCAAGCTTGGGCATGCTTGTAGCAATCATCGGATTTATCTCTTTCGTCGCTCAGACCGGCTCCGCGCCAGATGGCTGGTGGCGGCTCGCCATTTATGGGATTCCTGCCGTGGTGATCGTTGCCAGCATCACGCATGCCGAACGGAATGGAATCACACTGTCCAATTTTCTGATTCAATCAGGGAATGCATCGTATTCGATCTATCTCTCGCACTTGTTCACGATCAACGTTGTAGGCAGGCTTTGGAAGTTTTTTAGCACCGATGCAATCTACGATAATTTGATCGTTGTTCCAGTTATATTTTTGTTGGTGCTGATTATTGGTTTTTTGAGTTATCGGCTTGTTGAAATCCCACTTTTGTCGTTTAGTAGAAAAATTGCCTGAGAGCGCAGCAACGATTTTTGAAACTATTCCACTTGAACTTACAAAGTTCAATATCTTTTGCCACGAATTTCGCGAATTCACGCGAATTGTTTTAAGATTTCGTGAAAATTCGCGTAAAGGATTACTGTAAAACAACGACTGAAATCTTCACTCCGGCTTTGCGTATTGATATAACAATACGCCAGCAGCTACGGAAAGATTGAGCGAGCTGACACGTCCGTGCATGGGCAGGGAGATGCTGACATCACAGGCGGCGATCTGTTCGGGGGAGAGTCCTTTTTGTTCGTTGCCGAGTAATAAGACCCAGGGAGTTTGTGGAACAAGGGTGTGATAATCCACGTCGGCTTTGGCTGAGGTGCCGATGAGTTGATGCCCGCCTGTGTGCGCCCAATTGAGAAATTCGTCGAATGAGGTTTGGAGGACGGGCTTCCAGAATAGGGTGCCCATACTGGCGCGGATGACGGTGGGATGGTACAACTCGACGCCGCCTTCAAGGAGGAAGAGCGCATCGGCACTGACGGCATCTAGAGTGCGAAGGGTGGTGCCGAGGTTGCCGGGGTCTTGTGGTGAGACCAACGCCACAGCGCGGGTGATGGACTTCACATTTTCGAAGGTATATTTTTTTTGCTGCACCACTGCAAGGATACCCTGCGGGTTTTCTTTGTCGGCGAGGGATTCGATCACTGAAACAGAAACAGGCTGGAGTTTAAGGGAGAGGCGCTCGGCGCGGGCGAGCAAGTCTTTGGCGAATGCGCTGGTTAACAGATCAGGCGCGTATAAAATCGAGTCGATATCCCAATTGGCTTCGATGGCTTCGCCCACATGCGTAATGCCTTCCACCAAAAATTGACCGAACTCGGTGCGCGTTTTTTTCTGGCGCAAGGCACGGACATGTTTGATAAAAGCATTCGCTGTGCTGGTTAAGATTTCCATACGCAGAATTGTATCCGAAAAATCCTGTAGTATGATTTGAACACCATGAAAACTATTCGCTGGCTGTTGCCGGCTTTTCTATTGCTTGCTTGTCAGGCGCAAGGCTCGCCCACGGTGACTGCCCCCCCTGTCGGCGCGACCCAGACTGTGATCTCCACTCAAGAGTTGAGCATCACATCGGGCGGCACGGTGGTGAAGATACGCTCTACGGCACGGACGGTTGGTGAAGCATTGGCTGAGGCAGGGCTTCCGCTGATGGGGTTGGATACCAGCTCTCCGGCGGAGAATGAGCCGCTGCCTGCTGATGGGCAGATCACGGTTCGGCGTGTGAGTGAGTCTATTGTGGTGGAGTTGCAGTCGATTCCATTTGACAGCCAAGAAAGCGAATCGGCGGATGTGGCGTTTGGGTCGCTGAAAATTTTGCAGAATGGCGTGAATGGAGTTGCGATGGTGCGCACGCGCATTCGGTTTGAAGATGGTGTGGAAGTGAGCCGCGTGCAGGAAGAAAAGACGACCTTGAAAGAGCCGGTGACGCAGATCGTTGCGACGGGGTCGAAGATCGTGCTTTCGCCAGCAGGTGGTGAGGCACCTTATCCGTTTTGGTTTGCAACGCAGATGTATGCTTCGTGGTATTCGCCTTGTAATTCTGGCACGGGCAGTTGTTCGTATGGGACGGCTTCGGGCGCGCGGGCGGGGTATGGCATTGTGGCGGTGGATTATTCGATCTATTCGTATCTGGCGGGGATGCGGGTGTACATCCCTGGGTATGGGGTGGCGACGATTGGCGATACGGGCGGTGGACCGATTATTGAAACGGCGTTTGGGGTGGCACGCACGCAATGGATAGACCTTGGGTATGACGATAATAATATTGGGGGGCTTTCGGGTTGGGTGACGGTGTATTTTCTTGAACCGGCTCCGGCGGAAATTCCATATTTTTTGAAATAAAAAGGGCTTACTCAAAACCCAAAGGATAGCCGCGAATTTCACGAATTCACGCGAATTGTTTTTGATAATTCGCGTAATTCGTGGCAAAGATTTTGAATCCTGACAATGTAAAAATAGATAAGCTAAAGTTATGTACAGTTGCCATATCTGACAGCAAAGGCGCAGAAAACATTGCGGAAATTATTTGAAAACTCTGTGAACACTACAAAGAAAATTCCTTATACAAAATTGGCGTTAAAATAAACTAACATGACCCGATCTCAACGCATCACCATTACTCTTCTTTCTTTTATTGCGCTAGCGCTGGCGGTGACGATTGGCTTGTATGCCTTTCGCTCGCTGCAAACGATTGCGCAGCAGCCACTCGGACCCGTCTTACCGAGTATGCCGACTCAATCTCCCCCGCCAACGTGGACGGTGACGGCTGGGGCTTCGCCAACCCTGGTGGCGAATCAGGTGGTGCAACAAGCTACCCTTGCGCCGACCAGTACGCCGGGTGCGATGTGCGGCGGACCGATGCTGATGAATGTACTCGTGATCGGGGCAGATACGCGCGGCGATAATTATCTCTATGGGCTGGGCGATGCGATCCGCCTGGTGCGGGTGGATTTTATGACGCCGAAGATCAGCGCGCTTGAATTCCCTCGCGATTTGTGGGTGGAGATTCCGCATATTTCAGATAATTTGAATGGGCAAGATCACGAGAAATTAAATCAAGCCTATCTTTACGGGCAGCCGGGATTCAAATATTGGGACGACCCCTCTGAAGGCTCGGGGTTGACGGCGTTGACTTTGAACAAGAATTTTGGCGCAAGCATTGACCATTATGTGACTGTGAATATGCGTACCTTTGAGCATATCATCGATGCGATGGGCGGCATTGAGGTGGAGATTCCGAATGAGGATGTTGCCAAGACCTCCGACCTGGCTGTGGGTACGCATCTGCTAAACGGGGCACAAGCTTTGAAGCTGGCTCGCAACCGTCAGGGCGGTAGTTTCGAGCGGGCTGATAATCAAAACCTGGTGTTGTGTGCGGTGCGCAAAAAGCTCGCCAGCCCGCAGATCATTCCGCAGATTCCGGCAATGATCGAGACGTTTCAAGATAATATCCGCACCGATTTCACACCTGAGCAACTGGCGCAATTAGCTTGCCTCGCCACACGCATGCCGCCTGAAAATATCACGCTGGCTAGCTTCCCTGGTGATCTCTTTAAGCAGACGCGTGTTTTCGACCCGGTCTTTGATAAACGCATTGCGATTCTCGATGCCGATTTTGCCATCTTGAGCGATTTTGTGACTCGCTTTCAATTGGGCATGTGGCCCCTGCCCAGCACATCTTCTGCATCTTCTTCTGTGATCGACGAAGAAGACGCCCCCTCGATATGCCAATGAAAACTTCATCTATCCCACCGCTTAATGCTGCCGCGGTGCTCAAACGCTACGGTTTGCGCGCCGATAAAAGCCTCGGGCAAAATTTTTTGCAAGATCATTTTGCGCTTGAAAAAATTGCCAATGCCGCTGAGATTCAGGCGGATGACTGTGTTTTGGAGATTGGTCCTGGGCTTGGCAGCCTGACACGCTATTTGGCTGTTTCTGCCCGTGTGGTTACAGCGGTCGAGC
>JBDKJK010000101.1:0-3190 GCA_039796675.1 Chloroflexota bacterium | reverse complement strand
GAATCGTGAACAAACTGACAAGGATCAAGATGTCCATTACAGCAGCCAGAATGAAAAGGATATCTGGAAAGCCAATAAGCGTCAAACCCAAATTCACAAACACGATCACAATCGCAGTGATATACAACCATCGCTCGCGTTGGGCGAGCATGCGCGCACCTGCTACCAAAGAGAGAATGACCAGCACAAAGAAAAAGGCTGGCAGGGCAGAGGTCCAGCCGTTTTTATCTTCGAGCATGCTGTAGACGAATATTCCGCCTGATAACAGCCACAGGGCTGCATTAACATAGAACAGGCTTTGCGCAGTTGCAATGCGAGAAAGAAATACCTCGCGGGATCGTTTGTTTACTTTCTTCATGCAGACAAAAATTCATCTCGCGACATGTAAAAGAGAGTCAGGGCTGCCGCGTTGAGAAGCATAAATACAACATCTACAAGACCGATCTGATCGAAGAAAGTCAGGATAATATTCAAAACTAAGATGCCCACTGTCAGATAGTAGACTGCCCGATTTTTTTTCCTTAGCCAGAAGTAACTGCCAAGGAGAAGGATCGAGGCGATCAACATGGTCAGTGAATAAATAATGTACAACCCCACCATCTCGGGGGCTTGCGCCACCCGTGTCAGTGAGCCGATGCTAAGCACCGCCAGAAATGCAGCCAGCAACAAAAGCAGGTAGCGTGCTAATTGAGATTTTTTCATGGTTACTCCGTACTGAGTCTTGCAGTTGCGCCGCCGTCCACGATCATGGCTTGCCCGGTCATGAAAGAAGATTGTTCGCTGTCTGCGAGAAAATAAATAGCGTTGGCAATTTCGGCGGGCGTGCCAACACGACCGTTAACTGTTTTACGAGCGAGGTTATCGAGCCGTTCCTGCACATCGCTGCCACCTAAATGTCCGCGCCCGAGACCAGCCCGCAGCATGGGCGTATCTACGGCGCCGGGCAAAATGGCGTTGACGCGGATGTTATCTGGCGCGAATTCAATCGCGAGGGCGCGAGTAAGCGCGAGCAATCCGCCTTTGGATGCGGCGTATGCAGCAATATTGGTAGAAGTCTGCACAGCATGGACGGAGGAGACATTCACAATCGCACCGCCGCCCGCAGCCTTCATGAGAGGATGTGCCAGTTTGACGAAGAGGAAGGCAGAGCGCAAATTGGATGCCATGACCGCATCCCACTCATCGACGGTTGTTTCTACGAGTGGTTTTGCTACCTGCACTGCGGCATTGTTCACCAGAGCATCCAAGGTCGGGTGGAAATCTTTTGCCTGTTGAAATATCTGCTCGACGGAATCAGGCTGGGAGATATCGGCTTTGATGAATCGTCCCGTGGCTGGGAAACCTTCGCCAAAGTCATTACGGTCCACGCCGATGACGCGCCATCCGTGTTCAGAGAAATGCTTGATACAGGCGCGCCCGATCCCGCCGCCTGCGCCAGTGATGAGGATTGTTTTGGTCATGGGGATAATTTTACGTCGAAATCCCGCTTTGTGCCTGAGGTTTCGCAACCATCCTCTTGCTTAACGCAAAGACGCCAAGTCGCAAAGGACTTCATAGCTCTTCCTTGCGTCTCAGCGTCTTTGCGTTAAATTTTCTCTTAATCTGTTTTCAATCTGAAGATCAAGCATTCTTCAATCGTATTCTCAAGCTGATAATTCGCTTCGACGAACTCAAAGACCTCATCCATGCCCGGCTGGATGTACATTTTCTTCTTCACGCCGGGGGTGGCGTACTGTGCTTCGCGAGTGAGAGGATCCAGCGAAGGAATGGCATCCACGGAGCGGGAACAGTCAAGGATGAGTTGAGGCGGGGTTTTTGTCAGGTCATCAAAATAACTGTCTTCGATCTCTTTGGTCAGGGAGCCATCCAAAAACAACGGGTAGTAAAGATACTTCACCGGCGATGTACGCCCAGCCATAAAGTTGACGCGCATTTCGGGGTACCACGTCAGCACAAGATCTTCGGGTTGGGAATTGTCACGCACATATGCCGATACTTCATCGATATACGTTCCACCCTGTGTCAGAGACTGGGTGTAGCGCCCAAGCATGGCAGGTGAAAGGACAAACAACACCACGCCAAGAACTACAGAGGTAATTGCGCCTAACGTGATATTCCAGCCTTCCAAAGATGGAATCTTGAACGCCATCTGCCAAAGCTCCGAAAATAGAAAAGCTGAATAGATCGCCACCGCCAATGCCCAGCTAATGTAGTAATGTGTAAAGTTCCTGCCGGAGAGATTGCTCAACAAAATTTCAACAGGGAACCAGATAAGCAGGAAGACCTCAAACACAGTGACCGTCCGCTTCATAAAGCTGACCAGAAAGCGAAGCCCAAGCGCGAGCCATGCAATTAATGTAAACCAGCCAACCCACCCCATGCCATATTTGCCAAAGCCGCCGAATAGGTCCAACCATTCGCGTTCTTTTGCAGTGGCATACGAGAAGTTAAACAGGATGGAAGCATCAATCATTTCCATTGCATCGCCAAGAATTGCAAAGTAAATCGTCCACAAAATCAACGGGAGGGCGAACCCAGCCAAAGTCGCGAGAAGGATGCGCAGCACTTCCGCATAGTGACGTTTGAATCCATAGTAAAGAAGAATCGCGCCGATGATCGCGAACCATCCACCAACGTTGTTGGCACGGAAAGTGAAGCTCAAACCAAAGAATGCGCCCACCCAGAGATACTTCCAATAATTGCGCTCCACATCCACCATCGAAAGGAAGAGTGCGAGACCTGCGGCATTGAAGATCAAGGCATATTCTTCTGTGTAGTTGCCATATCCCAAAACGGTCTTCAAGCCCAAGCCTGCCAATGTGGAACCGAACAATGCCGCACCCACGCCCCATCTCTGTGAGACAGAACGATATAAAAGTAGGAACATCCCAAACAGAAAAATAAACTCTACTGCCCACACGCCCCAACGTGACCCGCCGCCCAGCAACAACCCCAACGCATTGACGTAAAAAATGCCGGGACCTTTCGAATCCCAAAAATCTTGATATGGAATTTTGCCATTCAAAATTTGTTGACCCGCATACAGAAAGAATCCACCATCGCGGGCGGGCACGTCAAACGACGGATTGGCAAGGTCAAGGATGAATGCCGTCAGCAGGAACAAAAAAATATACGGAAAGGCAAGGCGAAGTTTGTTCATCATTTTTTATAAGACATCCCCAACCCCTCG
>JBDKJK010000100.1:0-11778 GCA_039796675.1 Chloroflexota bacterium | reverse complement strand
AAGTGGTTTGGCTTCTACTTGCTTCTTCACTCGTTCAAAGGCTTCTTTGCTAATGAGGATTTGATTCTTCGCTGAATTTTCCTGAATGCGTTTGGCAGTGTTGACACTGTCACTGATGGCGGTGTATTCGAGGCGCTTCTCGGTGCCAATTAAACCCAACACAGCATCACCGACGTGAATGCCCACACCGAAAGCGAGATGTGAGTCGCTGGCGAGTTGCTTGTATAAGCCTTCCACCGAGTCGCGAATGGCTAGTGCAGTCTTTACGGCACGCAAGGTGTGGTCGGGCTGGGGAATGGGTGCATTGAACCATGCCATGATGGCGTCGCCCATGAACTTGTCTACGGTGCCTTCTTGTGCAAGGACGGCATCTGCCATGGCGGCGAGATATAGGTTGAGAACGCTGACCAATTTTTCTGGCGCGAGGCTTTCACTGAATGTGGTAAATCCACGAATGTCTGCAAAGAGGGCGGTGATCTCGGTGCGCTTGCCGCCGAGTTGTAAACTGTTCGGGTCAAGCTGTTCGATGACGGCGGGGGAGACCATGCGCTCGAACAGACGGCGCTGCGCCTCCAACTTCTTTCGTTCTGTCAGGTCGTCTAAAACGATTGCTACGCCCTGGGTTTTTTGCCCGGCATCTTTGAGCGGCGAGAGATTCAAACGCCAGTCTACATTTCCGCGTTTGGGCGAGTTGTGGCTGATTTCAAGGTCTACGATGGGTTTATCGGTTTCGCGTACTTCCGTCAGGTGCGGACCCAGCTCACTGGAAACAGAGGCAAGCGCCTCGTTAAGTTGGGAGCCGACGATGTCCTGCGTGGATGAGCCGAGAATGGTTTCAGCGGCTCGGTTGGCGAGGGTGATCCTATCCTGAATATCAGCTGTGATCACGCCGCTGGCAATGGAAGCAAAGACGTTATCCATTAGGTTCTTGAGCGCGGTCACTTCTTCGAGTGTGCCTTTGAGTGAAGAGAACAGGCGCGCATTGTCGATGGCGATGGCTGCCTGATTTGCAAAGGCTTGCAAGAGTTCTTTTTCGGTGTCGGCAAAAATGCCCGCACGAATGCGGTTATCGGCATAGATCACGCCAATGAGTTCGTTCTTTACTTTAAGCGGCACACACAGAATGGAACGCAGGTTGAAGGCGACGATGCTTTCTTGCCCCACAAAGCGTTGGTCTTCCTGCGCGTTGGTGGTCACGACCGATTCGCCGGTGTCGATCACACGTTGGACGATGGTGCGGCTAACATTTTTCTCGGAAGAGTTGATCGATTCCATTTCCCAGTTGCGCGCAACACGGGCGATCATTTCACCTGCTTCATTTCTGAGCATTAAAAAGCCACGTTCGGCTTTGGTGAGGCGCACGATGTTATCCATTACGATGCGCAGTACTTCATCCAACTCGAGCGAGGAGTTAATCACCTGCCCGGTTTCAACAAGCGCGAGCATGTTACCGTGTTCGCGCTGGAAGGTTTCCATTTTTGAGCCCAGCGCCTCAAGGGTGCTTTGCAAAAATTGCATTTGTTCGGCTGAATCTTTGGGAGATTTTACTTTTCCAGCATCAATCTCTGTACGAAGCTTTCCGGCAAGGACAGCAAGCGCAGTTAACTGATCGTGGATGGTTCGGGGGCGGGTTGTGTTCTCGGTCATAAGGGATACCGTGGAGTTTCCTGTAGCTCCGCATAATTGTATCCCAAGATTAAGATTTTTAGACGCCTCTGCAAGACTTTAGGAAGAATGTCCCATGCGGCTCGGCGGGCGACCTTTTCATCCCCTCCCTGCGCGCTGAACAATTCTGCCTGATGCTCACTCAAAAGCGCTTCAATAGAATCCGCAGCCGATGGCATGAGATGTTTCAAGATCCACGCACGTTCTCCGGCAGTGATATGCGCAGGCTGGGGGCGTTTCAGCCATGCCAGCCCAATGTTAATACTGTGAAAGTGGCGCTCGATCGGAGAGAGATTGCTAAAAACCAGCCATCGGCTTAGCCAGCGCGGCGGCGCCCAGCCACTCCGTTCGATTGCACGCTTTAATAAGGAAGTTGTAGTTACATTGGGCGCAATGCGTCGTTTAATGAAAATACCCAAGAGGATGAAGAACACGCCTCCCAACACGCCGAGAGCGGTTTCCAAACCATTTTGCCAAGCCGCCGCTGTAGCGGTTTCTTCCACCACCGGTTCAGGGATGGGCAGTTGTTCCTCTTCCTCAAATGGTTGTTGATCCACCGGGTTGACGAACGGAGCAATGGTGGGCGCTTCCTCCCGTTCTTGCGGACGTTCCAACGGGTCTTGATTCCCCGTCGGCTCGAACTCGACCCAGCCGATCTCTGGGAAGTACACCTCGGGCCAGGCGTGTTGGTCACGCTCGCGCACCACGTAGATGCTTTGCTGTAAATTGGGTTCTCCTTGGGCATATCCCACTGCCAGCCGTGCAGGGATTCCAATGGAACGCAGCATCAGAACTTCTGCGCTGGCGTAATAATTGCAAAATCCTTTCTGGCTTTCGAAAAGGAAATATTCCAGCGGGTCGGTATTTTCATTGGGAAGAGTCAGATTGCCAGAGTATTCGATCTCGGCACGCAGATAATTTGTAATCGCCAGCGTTTTTTCATAGGGAGTTTGGTAGGGTTCGCTGATCTGTTCTGCCAGCTCACGGATGCGCGCTGAAAAATCTTTGGGCAGTTGCAGGTAGGTTTCTTTTATCCAATCGGGGTACGCCGTTCCCGCTTCTTGTAATTCGAGTACGGTTGGGTTGGCAAGCCGCGCACCTGCACGATATAGGTCACCTCTTTCAAGTGCGGGAGATGCACGCATTGCCAGCACATCCAGAATGGGTTCATCATCTGTCGATTCGGGAAGTTTGTTGTAAAGCAATATGGCATCATGATTGACCCAGATCGGTTGTGTCGGGGTAAATAGAATGGTCTGTCCATCGGTCATGATGTCGAATGTAAACCCCAGTCGCCTGCGAAAATCGCTTTCTGGAATTTCCATATCACCCTGTGCGGGGCTGCGCCTGACTTCATCTTCGCCCGTGGTTTGCCAGCGCCCATCTTCATATTTGTCATAGATCTGTCCACGCCAATATAACCGCGGATACTCTGCGGCGCTCGCTGGGGCATACACCTGAAAGACCACCAAGTCACCTTGCGGAATGCGCGTGCCGAGAGCGAGTTCGGTTAAAAAGTTGCGTGGCTTGGGCTGTTTTTCCTTATTAACCGAAGCAAAGACATTCTCAAAACGGTTCGGCGGGAAGAGTTCGCCATAGGTATTGCGCCAGAACTCCTTCCCTTCGGCGGTGGGTGGCACGATGTAAGGAATGCCCCACGCCAGCAAGATTAACACTGCTGCGACAGTAACCGTAGTATTGGTGATATCCAATCCGCTTTCGCTGGAGACTTGCACCCGTGTTTGTGTCCACTTCTTGCGGTCTGCTAGGAATTTCATACGGCTGAGCAGAAGAAGTGCAAAGAAAAAATACACACTAAACATCCAAGTGTAATCGCGCGCTGTGTAATGAAAGATATGTACGAAGAACATCAGCACGCCATTCGGCAGGACTGTTGCTAGGTAATTGGCATGGCGTGTCAATTGATACCCACTGAACAGGCTGGTAAACCAATAAGGCAGGCACAGCATCGCAACCACAAAGAGTTGGTCATTTATTGCCCGCCCAGCTAGCAATTCCTTTACATCTGTAAACAACCTACCAAAGAGCACCACTAATCTATCCCGCAAATGGAAGGTGCCATTTTCGAATTCAATGGCTCCCAAAAGCTGCCAGGTGAGAAACGCCATCATATAGGCAAGCGCAAGCAAAATCACGCCACGTCGTTGAAATCGGCTATACCCCAGTGCAAGCCCCACTCCAAACCCCAGAAGCGCCACATTTCGAATCTGAGCCAATCCCTCTGCCCAATCTGAGGTTTGCAGCCTCCATGCCGAAAACAAGATCACCATCAGCATAATCGAACTGGAGGGCAGGTCCCAGGTGCGTTCCTGATTCGTTTCCATTTATTGAGTGTACAATGGGTCGCATGGAACCGTCAATTGGATCGAACTAAAAACCCTACTGGAGGACTGGATGCAAACGCTCATTGATTTTGGTGTTTCTCTCGTAATAGCACTTCAACGAATGGGGGAGGGTGTTGTGCCGCTCATGGATTTCTTTAGTCAGCTTGGCACCGAAGATTTTTTCTTCCTCGTTCTGCCCCTTATTTATTGGAGCCTCGACTCTGCTTTAGGCATTCGAGTTGGTTTCATTCTAGTCTTAAGCAGTTTCTTTAACTTTATAGGCAAGGTCGGTTTTGCCGGTCCGCGCCCGTATTGGGCGAGTTCACACGTCCAACCTTGGTGGCCCGAAACTTCATTTGGTATTCCTTCAGGTCACGCACAGAATTCCATGAGTGTTTGGGGCATCATTGCTGTATATAGCAAACAACGTTGGGTAACCCTTGTTTGCGTCTTCTTAATTTTCATGATCGGCTTTTCGCGGCTGGTGCTTGGCTCACACTTTCCACATGATGTGCTTATCGGCTGGCTGTTGGGCGGGATTTTGTTGTGGGCGTATGTGCGCTATTGGGATGCCGCCGTCCGCTGGCTTTCAGGCATGACCTTTCAGCAGCAGGCGGGTATCGCATTTTTGGTTTCGATAATCTTTGTAGTGTTAGGAATGACCGTAGTCAGCTTGCGAAGTGATTTTCAAATCCCCGAAGATTGGATGATAAACGCGCTTCGTTCTGGTATCGAGCCTGACCCGATCGACCCGAACGGAGTCTTCACCTCAGCCGGGACGTTCTTCGGGTTGTCATTGGGTGCGGCGTGGATCCACTCACTGGGCGGGTACCAAGCTCAGGGTCCGGCTTGGAAGCGAGCCATTCGCTATGTCATCGGTTTGATCGGGGTTCTTATCCTCTGGCAAGGGTTGGGAGCGATCTTCCCACGCAGTGAAGACCTGATCGCATTTTCACTACGCTTTCTGCGCTATACGCTTGTGGGGTGGTGGGTAGCGGGTGGCGCGCCGCGAATCTTCCAACATTTCAATTTAACTACAGGTTAAGTAGGCTAATTTTGGAACTTGCCTATCTGATATAATGCGCGTGTTCAAATTTAATCACAACCTATGCAGGTGAATGGATTTCAATGACGCTGGATAAAGGCATACTTATACATAATCGCTATCGAATAGTAGATATCCTCGGGCAGGGCGGCATGGGGTCTGTCTATCGCGCAATTGATGAAAACCTTGGAACCTCTGTGGCGTTGAAGGAAAATCTATTCACGACCGATGAATATGCCCGCCAGTTCCGGCTTGAGGCGGTGATTCTGGCAAATCTGCGCCACCCGAACCTTCCACGTGTATCCGATCATTTTGTGCTTGGTGATATGGGGCAATACCTTGTCATGGACTTCATCGAAGGCGAAGACCTGCGCTATCGCATGGAACGCCTTGGTATGTTAGATGAAGATGATGCCGTCCATATTGGCGCTGCCATGTGTGATGCGCTCGCCTATCTGCATACTCGTAAGCCCCCCATTCTTCATCGTGACATCAAACCCGGCAATGTAAAGATCTCGCCAGATGGTCATATTTATCTGGTGGATTTTGGTCTTGCAAAGGTGTATCAAAGCGCAAGCCAGGCAACGACCACGGGCGCACGTGCCATGACTCCCGGCTATTCACCTCCAGAACAATATGGCACTGCTCGTACCGACCCACGGACCGATATCTACTCTTTGGGTGCTACTTTATATGCTGCACTTACTGGCATCATTCCAGAAGACGGCTTGGCACGCGCAATGGACAATGCTGATTTGACCCCGCTGCGGAAGAGGAATTCAAAAGTTTCTCGCAAATTGGCTGCCACCATTGAAAAAGCCATGTCGGTTGACCCCAGCGACCGCTTTCAAACGGCGGAAGAATTCAAGATTAGCCTGCTTTCTTCCAAATCGCTTACCCAGCAGGCTCCTGGTGCTTACAAAGTTGCCCCGCCAGAAATTTCGCCAGTCGCTCAAGAATCTCACGATACGATCGTAGATGATGGAGCTCCTCTTAATGGTAATGGTAGCAAAGCAAAAAAACCGTTGGGTCCCATCCCCTCGGTCTCTGCCAATTCACACGAAGATCAACCTTTTGTCTCCCCGCTGAAAAAGCAAAAGGAACGTGCACGTAAACGTCGTTCTGCATTAACACGCTTTGCTTTCATCTCATTAATATTATTTCTCATCATTGGTGGGGTGTTGTATTTTGTTCCGGGAGTGTTACCGGCAAATGTGCGTGGTATGGCTCCTTTTATATTCCCACCTGCCACGGCTACCATTACACCGTCTCCTTTGCCTACCTTTACTCCCACTCCTGAGGCAACGGCTACTATTACCCCTAAACCTACTTTTACTATTACGCCAACCTTTACAACCACCCCAACCCTTGTAATTGCTTCTGTCACACCAGGGTCTGATTCTACGGTGGCGGCACCTGCACCAACCGTATCTGCTGGTGGTGGTGCTGGGCAAATTGCCTTCTCTTCCAGCCGTACAGGCGACCCGCAAATCTTTTTGGCTGATCTCAACGGCGAAAACGCATTTCAAGTGACGAATATTCAAAACGGCGCTTGCCAACCTTCTTGGTCTCCAGATGGTCAACGTTTGGTCTTCATCTCGCCTTGTCGCGGAAATGAAGATGTTTATTTCAATGCAAGCCTATACTTGGTGAATGGAGATGGCACGGGGCTCACCACATTGGACGCATCTCCAGGCGGGAATTTTGACCCCGCTTGGGCTCCAGACGGGAAATCAATCGCTTTTACCTCCCTGCGTACCGGGCAGATGGAGATATTCACGATTGATGTAGATGACCCGACCAAAGTGAGCCAACTAACGGATGGAGCTGCATTAGTTGAGGCTCGCATGCCGGCATGGTCACCAGATGCCTCTCAGTTGGTGTATGTTACAAAACGTGTTGGTGTGTATCAGATCTGGATGATGAATGCAGATGGAAGTGATCAAAAACAGATTATTCGCAGTGGCATTCAATATACAGATTATGCACCTGCCTGGTCACCAAAAAATGATCTGATTATTTTCAATCAACGCTGTGCCGCAGTATTCTGCAATCCCTACCTGATGAGCACCTCCGCTACAGAACGCACAGTGGAACAAGGGCTAAAGTTGCAGATCAACATTACCTTTATCGAAAATATCGATTATTCGCCCGATGGGTTTTACCTTGCCTACGAAGGTGTGGGTGAGGCGGGCAATATGGACATTTTCTTCATGACGGTTTCCGGCGGAAATCGAGTACGCCTCTCAACAGACCCCGCCCAAGATTTCCACCCAGCTTGGCGCCCCGTAATACAAATTCCATAAACGAAACCTCCCGCACACGCGGGAGGTTTCTTATTAATTCTTACACTCCTCTTATTGACGCCCCCATACCCGGCTGATATTATTATCTCCTTACTAACTGGCACTCGCACAAACGGAGTGCTAAATTTTTGAATATGCCTACTCTCAGCGAACGACAAAAAACCCTCCTGATGCTGATCATTCGTGATTACATCGACACCGCTCAGCCCATCGGCTCGAAGCGGTTGGCGGAGCATTACCACATCAACCTGTCGTCTGCCACCATTCGCAATGAGATGGCAGCGTTGACTGAAATGGGTTACCTGCGCCAACCGCATACATCAGCGGGACGCGTGCCCACCGAGGAAGGCTACCGCTACTTCGTCAGCGAGATGATGCACAGTGCACAACTGCCCGAAGCCGTTCAGCACACCATCTCACATCAGTTCTACCAATCGCGCCCCGAACTCGACCAGTGGATGACCCTCGCGGCGTCCATCCTTGCGAGCCAGTCTCAGGGCGTTTCGGTTGTCGCCGCGCCGCATGTTGAAAGCACCAAATTCAAGCACGTTGAATTAATCTCAACCCAAGGGCGACAAGTGCTCATGGTACTCGTGATGCTCGGTGGGGAAGTGTCTCAGCAGATTTTGACATTAGCGGAACCCGTCGCTCAAGAACGACTCAGCGGAGCAGCCACGCGTCTTAACGGACTTTTAGCGGGTCAGACCACCCAAGCCATTTCTTCGCTGACGGTTCGCCCCGACCCACTCGATCAGGACATCCTCCTGCTCATCTTGCAAGATATGCGCCGCCTGACCGAAAAAGCCTCCGGCGAAATCTACACCGACGGCTTGACCAACATTTTGGGCGAACCCGAATTTTCCGAGGTGGATGGTCCACGGCGGGCGTTGAAGATTTTTGAAGAACCCGCCACCCTGCAAGACCTGCTGGCAAAGACCACCAGCAATAGTAACGTTGGTGCATTACAAGTACTGATCGGCGGCGAAGGTGAATATGATGACCTGCGTCAGTGCAGTTTGGTTATCGCCCGCTACGGCGTCCCTGGCATGGCGACTGGTGTGTTGGGCGTACTGGGTCCCATGCGCATGGCATACTCGCGGACAATTCCCACTGTGAGATTCGTGGCTGGGTTGTTGAGCGATTTGGTGAGTGACAATATTTCTGGTGAATAAATTAACGTCATTGCGAGGGCGATGACCTTTCGCCCGAAGCAATCTCATAACAAGTTGGAGATTGCTTCGTCGCAAAGAGCAAGAGCGCTCCTCGCAATGACGATAGACTTTTACGAGAGTGAGACACATGGCAGAAGAAGTGAACAAGAACGAAGAAAACGAAGAGACTCAAGCCGCAGCGGAATCAAAGGCTGAGGCGACCGAGCAGGCTCCCGTCGACGCGGAGCGTGAGGCGTTGATCCAGCAGTTGAAAGAGGCTGAATCCAAAATGGTCGAATATAAGGACGGGTGGGCGCGGTCTCAGGCGGAGTTCCAGAATTTCCGCAAGCGCATGGAGCGCGATAACGAAACGTTCAAGGCTTCGACCAAGGGCGATATTTTCAAGAAGGTGTTGCCCGTGCTCGATGACCTGGAACGCGCTTTGCAAAACCGCCCCGCAGATGATGCCTGGGCTAATGGCATTGAGTTGGTGGCGCGCAAGTTCCAAAATATTTTGGATATGGAAGGCGTGAAGAAGATCGAAGCGAAGGGTGCGGCGTTCGACCCGAACTTCCATGAAGCCATCTCGCATGAACCGTCTGATGAAGTGGAAAGCGGACATGTGATCGATGTGGTTCAGAACGGTTATGTGATCGGTGAACGCGTGGTACGACCGGCGTTGGTGAGAGTGGCGCAATAAATTCGGTTACAAGTTGAAGGTTACAGGTTGCAAGTTTTAAACCTTCAACATTCAACCTGCAACTTTTAACTTAGGAGAACTCATGGCAAAAATCATTGGTATTGACTTAGGCACGACCAACTCGGTAGCGGCGGTGATGCAAGGCGGTGAACCGATCGTGATCCCATCGGCGGAAGGGGAGCGTTTGGTTCCCTCTGTGGTGGCGATGAATAAAAATAATGAGCGTTTGGTGGGGCGTGTGGCGCGCAATCAGGCGATCACCAACCCGACCAATACGATCTTTTCTGTGAAGCGTTTTATGGGGCGCAAGGCAGACGATGCCGAAGTGGAACGCACCAAGAAGCGCGTGCCCTATGCCGTGAAAGAAGCGGCAAATGGCGATGTGCGCGTAGAACTGGGCGGCAAGGATTATTCTGCGCCGGAAGTTTCGGCGATGATTTTGGCGAAAATTAAAGCCGATGCCGAGGCGTATTTGGGTGAGACGATCACGCAGGCGGTCATCACTGTCCCTGCTTACTTCAATGATGCTCAACGCAATGCCACCAAGGATGCGGGCAAGATCGCTGGTTTGGAAGTGCTGCGTATCATCAACGAACCGACAGCTTCTTCATTGGCGTATGGCTTGGATAAGAAGAAGAACGAAGTCATCATTGTGTATGACTTGGGCGGCGGTACCTTTGATGTTTCCATTTTGGATGTAGGCGATGGTGTGTTTCAAGTCCGCGCTACAAGCGGCGATACCTTCCTCGGCGGCGATGACTTTGACTTGCGCATCATGGATCATTTGATTGCCGAGTTCAAAAAGGACAACGGCATTGACCTGCACAACGACCGTCAGGCGCTTCAACGCTTGAAGGAAGCCTCTGAAAAGGCGAAGATCGAACTTTCGACCGTGATGCAGACTGAAATCAACCTGCCGTATCTCACCGCGGATGCGAGTGGTCCCAAGCACTTGGTGATGACTTTGACCCGCGCCAAGTTTGAGCAGTTGGTTGCGGATTTGGTTGACCGCACGATTGCACCGGTCAAGCAGGCGTTGGCAGATGCTGGTTTGAACGCAGGCGACATCAACGAAGTGGTGTTGGTCGGCGGTATGACCCGTATGCCCGCCATTCAAGATCGTGTGCGCGCCTTCTTCGGCAAGGATCCGCACAAAGGCGTGAACCCCGATGAAGTTGTGGCGATCGGTGCGGCGATTCAGGGTGGCGTGCTCGGTGGGGAAGTGAAGGACATTCTTCTGCTGGATGTGACCCCGTTGACGCTTGCCATCGAAACCCTCGGCGGCGTTGCCACGGCTCAGATCGAACGCAACACCACCATCCCGACCCGCCGTTCACAGGTGTTCTCGACCGCGGCGGATAATCAGACTCAAGTTGAAATCCATGTTTTGCAGGGTGAGCGCCCCATGGCGAATGATAATAAGTCGCTTGGCAAGTTCATTCTGGATGGCATTCCACCTTCTCCACGCGGCGTTCCGCAAGTGGAAGTTACTTTCGATGTGGACGCGAATGGTATTCTCAAAGTCAGCGCGCAGGACAAGGCGACGGGTAAATCACAACACATTACCATCACGGCTTCTTCTGGCTTGAATGAAGCTGAAATTGAAAAGATGCGCAAGGATGCTGAGACTCATGCCGAAGAAGATCGTAAGCGCAAGGATTTGATCGAAGCGCGCAACAATGCCGATAACACCGTCTATGCGGGTGAGAAGGCGTTGCGCGACTTGGGCGATAAGGTTCCAGCGGAAATCAAAGCTGAGGTCGAGACGAAGAGTGCCGAGGTCAAGGAAGCGGCGAAAGGTGAAGATGTAGAGAAGATCAAAGCCACCGTCGAAGCCTTGGGGCAGACCATCCAAAAGATTGGCGCCAGTGTCTATGAGCAGGGACAGCCGTCGGCGGGGGGCGAAGCGGGTCCTTCATCCGAGGCGGGACCTGATGTGGTAGATGGGGAAGTGAAGGAATAAGAACGTCAAAAGTCAAAGGTCGAATGTCGAAGACCATTGACTTTTGACCTTTGAATTATGAGCAGCGATTATTACGATATTCTGGGCGTGGGTAAGGGCGCGAGCGATGACGAGATCAAAGCCGCGTTCCGTAAACTTGCGCGTCAGTATCATCCTGATGTGAACAAAGAGCCTCACGCCGAGGAGAAGTTCAAAGAGATCAACGAGGCGTATGGTGTGCTTTCGGATTCTGAGAAGCGCGCGCGTTATGACCGCTTTGGCAAGGCTGGGGTGAGTGGTGCAGGCGGGCAGGGCTATCAGGATTTCTCTGGCTTCGGCGATATCTTTGAGGATCTGTTTAATGGATTTGGATTCTCAACGGGTGGAGGACGTTCACGCCGCTCTCCGCGCCGTGGGCGGGATCTGCAAATGCAGGTTTCGCTTACCTTTGAGGAAGCGGTCTTCGGTGTTGAGAAAGAGATCGAGTTCTCACGCGATGAGACTTGTTCGCGCTGTAACGGCAAAGGCGCCGAGCCGGGGACAACTCCGCTGCGGTGTTCGACCTGTAATGGACAAGGTGAAGTGCGTCAGGTACGTCAGACCTTTTTGGGTCAGATGGTGCAG
>JBDKJK010000099.1:0-6811 GCA_039796675.1 Chloroflexota bacterium | reverse complement strand
TCCAACGCTTTTTGATAAACCAAATTTGCAGCGACGAGGTCTTCCATGGCATGCCCCATGGATTTATAAATCGTCATCTCATTCTCAGACCTTCTGCCGGGTTTTTGATTCAATAACATTTCTCCAAGCCCTGTGCCAAAATCTTCACTCAAGCCTTGTAGTTCACTGCACCCCACTGGCGGGGCACTGAACGCGACCTTTGATTCTACGAAGACATGACTCTTTTCGATCAGGTCGCGCGGAAGTTCTCCACCTGGTGGTCGATACCCAACTGACGTGACATGCACTCCCTCTTTCAGCCAATCGGCTTGAATGACAGGCTCAAGTGACGATGTGCACAGACAGACGACGTCTGCATTGGAAACAGCTTGATGGATGGAATCCACTGCATGGGCGTTTGAAGCGCGCAGTGCCAAGGCTTGGGCGTTGGCAAAACTTTTGGAAGCGATAAAAATCTCATCGAGCCCACTCAGAGTCCCGATCATCTTCAAGTGAGCTTCGCCTAAAACGCCTGCCCCGATAATGGCGAGATGTTTGCTATTTTTGCCCGCCAGATGTTTGATGGAGAGAATGGCACCAGTGGCAGTCCGAAGGGCGGTGATATATTCACCGTCTATGAATGCGATGGGCGTGCCTGTTTCAGAGTCGAACAAAGTAATGACGGCTTGATGGGCTGGGATGTTTTCATGAAACACCGTAACCAGCTTGACCGACATGAGCTGCCCTGGCATGTATGCGGGCATGCCCACTAATAGACCTTTGGGCGCGATTGCCTGATTGCGCGGCGGCACATTGAGTTGACCGGCGCTCAGCGCCTTGAAACCATTTTCAAGAGCGTAGAGGAGTTCTTGCGGGTTGAGCAGTTCTTCAACTTCTTTGCGTGAGAGAATGAGCATAGAGGCTCCTTTGACGATGGATGATAGACCAATGGGGAGTGGAAAGTGATGAAATAAAGTTTTGCCAAGTTTACCGTAAATCTACCTTTCCTTTGATAAAATTCAACCCTATGGAATTCAAGCGAAGCCAATTTACAATTTCAGATGACCCAGCCCAACTCGATGTAGAAGCAATTTGTGATTTTCTTTCACGTGCCTACTGGGCAGATAAACGTCCACGGGAGGTGATCGAAAAATCTATTCAAAACTCGCTTAACTTTGGGGTATATGAAGGTAAGAAGCAAATCGGCTTTGCCCGCGTGGTGACAGACCGCGCCGTCTTTGCTTACCTTTGCGATGTCTTCATCCACGAAGAGTATCGCGGACATTCCCTTGGCAAATGGATGATGGAATGTGTGATGGCACATCCCGACTTGCAGGGATTAAAGCGTTGGTGCCTGCTTACCTACGATGCGCACGGACTGTATAAACAATTTGGCTTCACAGAATTGGGCGACCCATCTCGCTGGATGGAGAAGTTCGACCCGTCGAAATAACATCTAAGAACATTGGGGGATGCGCCATTTGTTCCTATAAAAGCCAACCTCAACTAAAATCACTTTGCCATGTACTAATTAACATTTATCAACCTCCCAAAGGACTCTCATGCTTGAAGAACTCTTTGCTAAACCTGTAGGCTTTTTCTTGATCGTTATGGCGATCATACTCATCACACCCCTGATCTCGGAACGATTGCGCTTGCCCGGCATCATTGGCATCATTATCGGCGGCATGCTCATTGGTCCGCATGGCTTTGGTCTATTGGAAGATAATGATCGCATCCAATTCCTTTCGACCATCGGCTTGGTTTACCTGATGTTCAGCGCCGGTCTCGAAGTGGATATCAACCAATTCATGAAAGTCCGCACACGGGCACTTGTATTTGGGCTGATCACATTTACATTCCCGCAATTAATGGGCATGGGGCTTGGCTACATCCTCGGGTTAGATTGGCTTGGCATGATCCTTCTTGGCTCTGCTTTTGCCTCGCATACACTTATTGCTTTTCCCATTCTCACCAAACTAGGTGTCACGCGTAATGAGGCTGTGGCTGTTACCACTGGTGCAACCGTCCTCACAGACATTGGCGCATTTATCATTTTGGCAGTTGTCCTTGGGGCACAAAAAGGCGGCTTGAGTTTTGGTTACTTTGCCCAGCTATTTATTCTCTTGGCTGTTTTTACTGCCATCATCATTTTTGGTTTGCCGCGCTTCGGCAAATTTGTGTTTCAAAAACTTACAGGGCGTGCTGTTGAATTTCAATTTGTGATCGTGGCACTTTTTGTTGCTGCTTTTTTTGCCGAAGTGATCGGCGTGCATGAAGTTGTTGGCGCCTTTCTTGCGGGGTTGGCGGTCAACTCGATGTTGCCGCGTCATAGTCCTGTGGCTGGGCATGTGCTCTTCATCGGCGAATCGTTTTTTATTCCCGTCTTTTTGCTTTATAGCGGTCTCATCACAGACCCGCTAACCTTCCTCAAAAGCCCTCAAACCATTGTCGTTGCCATAGGTGTAACCATAGTGGCATACGTTTCGAAACTCATTGCGGCGTGGCTTACAACTCGCATTTACAAATATTCCAAATCCGAATTTTGGACGGTCTATGGTTTGTCTCATGCCCAAGCTGCAGTTACCATCCCAACTTTAGTAATTGGTTTGAATACTGGGCTTTTCGACTCCACCCTGTTCAATGCCGCCATCTTGATGATTCTCCTCACTTCGATCACTTCACCTCTCATCGTCCAGCGCTTCGCCTCTGACCTGCAAACTGCCTCTGCCGACGACGAGCAGACTCCACTCTTCGGGCGAATCCTCGTCCCTGTTTCAGAGGCGCACCACTCCGAAGGGCTGGTGGCACTTTCCAGCTTATTGGCACGTAGTTCAAAGGGAAAAGTGCTGGCTGTAAGTGTGGCGCAAGATAAGGGTGCAAATGACAATAACAGCCTGATGTTGCACAAAGAATTGCTAGGTAAAGTCAGCGCGAATTTGCATGACCCCGAATCTGAGCTTGAACTGATTCCACGCCTTGCTGCCACGCATGCACAGGGTATTTTGCACACAGCCAATGAGGAAAACGCCTCTCTCATCGTCATGGGCTGGCGCGGCAAGCGGACCTTCCGCGAGAGCGTGCTTGGTTCTGTCTTAGACGAAGTAATCTGGGGCTCTGATACACCCGTAGTAGTAGGGAAGCTATCTTTGCCACTAAACAGCATGCAACGCGTGATCTTCATCGTGCCAGCCAAAGCCGTCCCACCGATTGCGTTACGCCGTATGCTTGAAGCCAATCTTGCCATTGCCAAGGCGCTCAACGTGCCCCTGCTCGTCCGTGCGGATAAAGGTTACGTTCAAACATTTGAAGCCTTATTTGCTGCGCTCGAGCCAGAACAGAAATGGGATCTGGAAGCGATTACGAATCAGCTCAAACCAGAAAACCTCGAGCACGAAGCTGTTAGCGACTTCATCATATTGCCCGGGTTCGGCTCTCGTAAGCGAGTGCAAGATACCCTGGGTAATATCCCTGAGCAAATCGCCAAGTTCTTCGACGGCAATCTAGCGATCTTGCATTTTGATAAGTAAAGTATTTTGACGATAGACGATAGAGCATGGTCTATCGTCTATCGTCATTATTACTTCAAATAAATATCAAAGAATGCAATCGTCTGATTCATGGCTTGGGTGAAATATTTTGAGATATTATGATTGTCACCGTCGTAGGTGTACAAATTGACGATCTGCCCATACTGCCTTCCTAACTCTGCCAGACGAATAGAAAATTCCACGGGCACATCTTCATCGGCAGTGCCATGATGTAACTCAATCGGTCCAGAAAGATCCGCAAGGTAGGAAGTGGCTGAGACAGAATCCCAAAAGGCGGGGTTTTCTTCAGGGGTGCCATATTGTTCAACCCATGCACTGCGCCAGCCTCTACCTGTGGAACTTGGCGACGGCGTGAAGGAACCCGTCCGCCGCCAGTTATATAACAGGTCTGGGTATGAAGCGACGACCCCAGCCCAGATCACACCGGCTTTGATGTCGCTGGAAATGGTCATGGCGCGCAGGGTTAAGTATCCGCCCATAGAATGCCCCCACATGCCGACCTTCTCAGGGTTTACATCAGGATGTTGCTTGATCGAAGCGAGGGCGTTCATCACATCCACTTGGTAGCCAGGGTCGCCATAGGCGCCGCTTGCAGGACCTTCAGACTGGTCGTGCCCGCGATAGTCAATGCGGAAGACCACGTAGCCAGCACGAGCGAGTTGATCTACATAGGCGATGTAACGCTCAGTGGTTTTATACACATCAGGTGGGATATAGCCATGATTGAAGACGATGGCAGGAAAACCGCCTTCAGGTTTTTCACCATTGGGAATGGTAAGCAAAGCATAGATTTTGTACCCCTCTGAAAGATAATACACATAATAGCGACGGTAATTAACGCCACGATCCAATTCTTTGACAACAGAGACTTCGCTACCGGGGTATTCCTGATTTCTCAATGCGATGATGCTCATGGGGTGCGGAACAGGGGTAGCTGTTGGCGCGGGTGTAAATGTCGTGGTTAGTTCGGGCATGGGCGTTTGAGTGGGCGTGTCCGTCGCTGGGATGGGGGTGTTGGTAGGCAAAGGAGCTGACTCAACAGTCGTACAAGCGGTAATCACTAGCGCCAATGTGAGGAATACCAATAAAGGTTTCTTCATAATTTCTCCTTAGTAAAGCTCTTCGTGTACTTGTAATATAGAAAACAAAAAGAGGCAGTCTATTACCGCCTCTTTTTGTACATTGGCAAGTTGAGAAACCTTGCCCTACTTCCTTGCCCAATTGCTCACTTCGTGAATGTGCCCCGGTGTGGTGCGGCAGCATCCGCCGATGAGGGTGGCGCCGTTCTCAAACCATTCTTTGGATTGTAAACCAAATTTATCACTGGAGGTTTCTCCATGCCAGGTGTTGGTGACGGCACTATAGTACTCACCAGAGTTTGGGTAGACGATGATGGGCTTGCTTGAATTTTTTTTGATCTCGCGCACCAACGAAGGGATATGCAAAGGCGAGGTGCAATTGATGCCGAGCGCTGCGGCTTGTGGTTTTTTATCAAGAATTGCAGCAATGTCTGCGATGCGTTCGCCGTTGCTGATATGTTCGCCATCTTTGGCAGTGAAGGTGAACCATGCAACGGTATTTGGGAATTCAGCGAGTAGGTGGATCAAGGCTCGAGCTTCGATTCCGCATGGGATGGTCTCGCAGGCTAGGAGGTCCGCGCCTGAGGCGATGAGCGCTTCTATACGTGGACGATGAAAAGCGATGAGTTCATCTTCGCTTAGGTTGTAATCGCCGCGATATTCCGAACCATCCGCAAGATAGGCGCCGTAAGGCCCCACCGAACCCGCAATGAGCGGACGCACTCGCCCCACACGGTTTTCTTCTTTCGCCCAAAATTCATCTCGCGCTTCTTGCGCCAGCCGCACAGACTTTTTCATGAGATCCAGTGCCTGCTCGCGGCTGAGCCCGCGTTTTGCAAAGCCATCTACCGTGGCTTGATAACTGGCAGTAATGGCAATATCGGCGCCGCTGTTGAAGTAATCAAGATGCACGGCGCGAATGAGCTCGGGCTGTTCCATCAACACACGCGCCGACCAAAGATCGTCATTTAGGTCGCAGCCGCGCGCTTCGAGCTCGGTTGCCATTGCGCCATCAATAATTGCGATGCGCTGATTGTTGAGAAGAGTTTGAATCGGATTCATTTCTTTATTATTTCTGCCACGTTTATAGCGATGGCCCTAAAGATAGGATTTATGCTTTCAAGAATCGTAGTGCTGTCTCTGCCAGCAGCGCAGTTCCAATTGGCAGGGCGCGTTCATCGAGGTCAAATTTGGGGTGATGAAGTTCGTATAACGGGCGGTCTTCGATTCTCACGCCAAGCATATACATGGCACCTGGCGCATCTCGCAGGAATTCAGGGAAATCTTCCGCGCCAAGGGTTTTATCCATTGGCAATACATTATTTGCGCCGAGCAGATCTTTCCCAACACTTGCGATCGTATCGGATACAAATTTGTCGTTCATGATCGGCATGCCGCCGAAGAGGAAATCCAATTTGTAATCACCACCCAATACTTTGATGATCTCAAAGACCTTTGTCAGTTCTGCGCGAATCTGTTTTTCAACATCCAGCGAAGTAAAGCGGATGGTGCCTTTCATCTCCACTTTGTCTGGGATGACATTTTCAGTAAAGCCGCCGTTGACCGCACCAATACTGATGACTGCTGGTTCAAATGGATCGAGCCTGCGCGAAATGATCGAGTTAACACCCATGATGACGTGCGCCAACATCACGAACGGATCGTTAGATGCGTGTGGGTAGGCTCCATGCCCGCCTGTGCCATAGATCGTTGCTGACCATGAGGTTACGCCTCCGCCCGTTGGACCTTCGTTGATAGTGATGGTTCCAACCGCATGGCTGGGGTCTACATGTTGGGCAATGACATAGTCAACGCCTTCTGTAGCGCCTTCGGCATACATGCGTTGCGCGCCGCTCTTGCCTTCTTCATCTGCTGTTTCTTCGCAGGGTTGAAACAGAAAGCGCACACGTCCATTTAGTTTTTCTTTCGCCAAGATCTTTGCTGCCCCCAATGCCATGGCAGTATGCGAGTCATGCCCGCAAGCATGCATTTTGCCCTCGTTCTGCGAGACGTAATCTGTCTCGTTCTGTTCAAAAATCGGGAGGGCATCCATATCGGCGCGGATGGCGACCAGCTTGCCGCCTTCGCCTATCTCCGCCACGACGCCTGTTTTGCCCACCCCGCGCTTTACTTTGTACCCCATCTTTTCAAGTTCATCTGCCACGATCGCCGCGGTGCGATGCAGGTCAAAGCCTGTTTCGG
>JBDKJK010000098.1:0-2930 GCA_039796675.1 Chloroflexota bacterium | reverse complement strand
ATAAACCCGGTGTTCTCGCAATGGCAAATGCAGGTCCAGACACAAATGGGAGTCAGTTCTTTATTACCTTTAATGCCGCAGAATGGTTGGACGGAGGATATACCATTTTCGGGAAAGTGCTGCAAGGCATGGATGTTGTGCTGGGAATCACACTGCGTGACCCACAAACAAACCCAACCTTTGAAGGCGATGTGCTTGAGAGCGTTACGATCAATGGAAAGTAATTAAAAGCACCTTACTTGGTAGAGAAAAGGACAGCCTCTCGGCTGTCCTTTTGTATTCATTACGGCAAAATTCGAATAAGAGCCTTGTACCACTCTTGCGTGACAAGATCGTACCCATAAGGGTTGGGGTAGAAACCATCGGCAGATAAAGTGGCAGCTTGCAGGAAAATATCAGAGCCATAAAAACTGACGGTAAGAGCACCGTAGGTTTTTGCTCGTTCAGCGATGGCATCGTTGTAACGTTGCACCTGAGCAGACATCCGCTCAAGCTCATCCGTCGTAATATCGGGGTATGTATCACTACGGGTTTGTGCAGGTCGCTTGGATTGATCATCTAACAAGGCAATGATAACTTCTGCCCTTGCCGTCCGCAGATCGAAGAGGATCTTGTCAATATTCTCTGTAAAGCGCTCAAGGTCCTGTTCTTCCTGTTCGGCAGTCACATCGGCAGGACCCGTATACAATTCCCACAGATCATTCCCGCCGATCCAAACCAAGACCACCCCGGCACGTCCTTGTGAAGTGACCGACTCGACCTCATTGATGGCACGCTCAAGCTGACCCGAGAATTCCCCATCGCCGCGGATTAAGTCGTCAGAAGTCCAACCGGTGCGACCAAAATTTGTTACCGAAGAGTCTGGGCGAATCTGGCTGACAAGCTCCAACAAACGCCCCGGATAGCCACGCCCCATATCATCCCCATCGCCGCGAGTCAGGTCATCTCCAATAGAAATGATATTGACCGGTCCTGAAGCGAGAGCCCCAGCGGGAGAAAAGGTTGGGGTTGGAGTAATTGGCACGGGCGTGGGCTGAGGCGTTAGCGTCGGTGATACGACCACGTAAGCCGATGTCACCACGGGCAACGGCGCATTCACAACAGCTTCCTGACGGCAGGCGATTAGAAAAAAAATGAGAGGGAGAAGAAGTCGCTTTTTCATTTGCGCCAATTGTACTGCCTGATTCAAAGCTAGGTAAATTTTGTGTAGTCTACGCGACAATGGCAGATCAAAATTGATCACGGATGAGGCGGGCGGGCAATTCGAGAATATATTGCCCCTCCGTTAATTGAAAGCCCATACGCTTGAGATAGGTTTCATGGTGCGGGTTGCCGGGGTCTGAGATTAGACAGGTGATGTTTTTTTGACGGAAAAACCCAACGCTTTCGTCGTATAAAAATTTTCCAGCGCGAAAATCGCGATAGCCGGGGATGACGAAATCAAGGAAGATGCTGGCGGCATCGCCTTCAGGTTTGACGATGAGCACACCGACGGGCATCATATTGCGCAGGACGAATAAAACCAGTTGTTCTTCTTTTGGCTTGAACAAATAGGTGGGAATGAATTCAAGAATCTCTTTGCGATAAAAATCCAAAAAATGTTTGAGGTAGGCGCTCTCGGCGCGGACTTCCATCAGCGTGAAGTAATCTTTCTGCCGCCACATCTGCCACAGGTTGTAGACGTTGACGCCGAGAATAAGGGTGTTGAGAAAGACAACCGGAATTGCGCCGATGAGTAACCCATATATGATAAACACCACTGCTCCCACCATGTTGACCGTTCGCAGGCGCACAAGCGATTTCATCATAAGAGAGATCGCAACTAAAATGGAGCCGGTATAACCAATGAGTTCGTAAATGAATGAAAGGTCCATGATTTGATTGTACACGAAGTGCGGTTGGTGGTTGATAGTTGGTGGTTGGCAGCGCAACTTTTGAAAATGTGCGGCGTAGATTTAGGTATAAAAAGGAGAGTAAAAAATGAACGTACAACGACAAGCATTACGCAGGTCAAGAAATGACCGCATCCTCGCCGGGGTGTGCGGCGGATTGGGCGAATTCTTCGGCATCAGTCCTTTTTGGTTTCGGCTGGCGATGTTTATCGCTTTCATTCCGGGCGGCGTGCCAGGCATTTTAATCTATCTGATCGCGATGGTTATGATTCCTTCGGAGTAAAATAAGAAAACAAGACTCACCCCGAATTAAGGTTTCGCGGGTGAGTTCGTTTTTAAGAGAAAATGAGATGCGGACACTTGCACCGAACTCAAGTTCGGTGTAAGCCGCGGAACACGCGGATTTTTAAATCCTTTCCGCGTCAATTTGTGCTCATCCACGTTTCCACCATTCCCGTACGGCTACGAGGACAAATCCTAAAAATCCATTGCTGTCAATACGAGTACATTTTTCATATTACTATCCTTTTTGTAACCGCCGCCACAAAAACAATAACAACCCAATTATAAGAATGACAAAACTTCCATTCACGAAGAGCCATTTGATGAGGGTAAACACTGGGGCCAGAACGTCGATCACTGGGCTCTCAGCCGGGTAGCGACCGAGTACCAAAGAGGTGGAGATGTTTTCCAAATAATCAAACACCGCACCCGCGAAGGGAAAGAGATTTAGCAGCCGCCAGCGAGAGGTTTCAGCAAGTCCGCGTGCCAAGAGCCAACTGAGTGAAGTGGCGAGAAAAAACAAATACGCCAGCGGAAAGACCAGATCAAATGTGAAGCGGGCATAAATGTAAGCAGCACGTCCATCTGCACCATAGACTTCTGCCATTTGGTACAAGTCACCTGCAGAGTAGAAATACGAAGTATCTGGCGAAGTCTCGCCGTTGTAGACTTCCGCTTTTTGAGATTGTTGAGGCAATACAAAGATCATAAAAAGCACAAAGACAAACAACCCAAACAACGTGAGCCAACCCGTGG
>JBDKJK010000097.1:0-3397 GCA_039796675.1 Chloroflexota bacterium | reverse complement strand
ACTCTCCGACTGATTCCTTCAATTGCCGCCCATACTCGGTTTCATCCAATAGCTGTGTCTGAATGTCGATCAGCACACGAGCCATTTGCTCCTGTCCGCTGTTCATGGCGCTTTGAGCAATACGGCTGAACAGGGCAAAGAATTGTTCATCAATGATCCGTGTATTGTCCTTGATCAATTCTGTGCGCACATCCTTGGATGTGACTTGCATCAGCTTTTCGATGAACTGCACCCGTTCCTGCTGTTCCTTCAACATCTCTGGGGTGACCCCATCTTTGCCGAGGATGGTTTCGATCATGGATTCATAAGTTAGGTTCGCCATCGGCTTAAGCAAGTAGCCCTTGCGCTTCTCGGCGGGGAGGCGATCCATGACCTGTTTGATAAGCGGACCAATCATCCGTTCTTGTTCATTAACCGGCAATGCCAACTCTGGTGGGAAGAAAGTCAGCAGGAGTTCCTTGTCATTGTCATGATATACAACCGGTGTAGCAAGCCTGCCTTGGTATCCGCAGTGTGGGCAGCGTGCATGGTTAGACTGCCCGCTTAAGAGGCGTTGCTTTGCTCCCGGGTCGGCAGTTACATCGAATAACTGCTCGACGTTGGCAGCGATCATTTGTCTACAGCGTGGGCATGCAATTTGTGTTTGAGCCATCTATCTATTTCCGATTTCAGATTTTTTTGATTTGCGATTTTACGAAGTCCATTTTACACGATTTACGCATCACGAATTACGCAATAAGTAATTCGTGATGCGTATCAACTTGACGGACCAATTACAAAATTACCGAGCGGAAAAACTATCCAACCAGCTCTTCCAACCGGTCAATATAGCCTTCCATCACCGCAAACGTTTCTTCGACAGCTTTCGGTGTGGTTAGGTCTACGCCAGCTTTATTAAGCACATCCAGCGGATACGCCGACGAGCCGGATTTGAGGAAGCCGAGATAGTCTTCAGCTGCATTCGGTTCGCCGCGCAGAATACGAGCAGAAAGCGCATGCGCACCAGAAATGCCTGTAGCATATTGATACACATAGTAATCTGCGAACAGATGCGAGAACGTAGACCATACCATACCCACACGCGGACGGTCGATTTTTACCTTGGAACCAAACCCTTCGGCGAAGAGGTCTGCCATCAGGTTCTGCATCGAGTCGGCAGTAAGGGGCTCGCCGCGTTCTGCTCGTTGGTGGGTTTCCAGTTCGAAGCGTGCCAATGTGGGCATCTGGAAGAAGTAGCGGAAGAAGTTGCCGCTCACTGCTTCTTCGATGAGAGAGATGAGGAAGTTCTTGTCTTTGATGGTGTTTAGCAAATGCCCACGCATCATGGCTTGGTTAAAGTTCGAAGCTACTTCTGCCACAAAAAGGGAATACCCTGAATAGGCAAATGGCTGGTTCTTCCATGACAAGTAAGAGTGCATGGAATGTCCGAGTTCGTGTGCCAGTGTGCTCATGCTGCCAATGTCATTTGTATACGACATCATGATGAAGGGGTGGGTACTGGGTGAACCGTAGGAGAAAGCGCCGTTCATCTTGCCGAGATTGGCAGTCGAATCGACCCAGCGGTCTTTGAGGCAGCCTTGGCGCATTACGTCCACGTAGTCTTTGCCAAGCGGAGCAAGACTCTCACTGATATAGTCCACTGCTTTTTCGTAGGAGACAGGCACTTTCTTTTTGGCGATCGGCGCCCACATATCGAAGTATTGAATATCTTTCAACTTCAATGCCTTGCGCTTGATCTCAAAGTAGCGATGCCAGACGGGAAGTTTCTTCTTGAAGGTGTTGATCAGGTTATGGAAGACTTCTTCAGGGATGTTGTTGTTGAACAACGAAGCCGAAAGCGTGGTATCGAACTTGCGTGCCCGCATATTAAAAACATTGGCGCTGATAGAGGAAGAAAGGTTCGTTGCCAGCGTATTTTTGAATTCGATATGTTTGTCGTGATAGTTTTCGAACGCGCTCTGACGTACCTTGCGGTCTGGGTGTTCGAGCAAGGTGGAGTAGAAGTTGCTTTGAGTGACTTCGATCTTCTTCCCCTTGCTGTCTTTGGCGGGAGCAAACTTAAAATCTGCATTGACCAGCATGCTCGTGCTGCTTGAAGGTCCGCTGAATGGGTCAGCCGTCATGCCGAGGATCTCTTCTACTTCTGCCGAACGCACATGCGCCTGCTGACGGAAGAGATCGTCAACACTTTGACGATAGATGGCAAGGTCTGCGTTTCCATTCATCCAGTTTTCAAGTTTTTCCCTGCCAATATACAGGAGTTCGGGGTTGAGGAAAGAGATCGCCGCGAAGACCTGACCATACATGCCTTGTGCCTTGCCCACCAAAGCACCCGATGCCTGGTTGGTGGTATCAACTGCGTAATCGAACTGCGCGTACATAAAAATAGTCTGCGCGCGTAGCGAGAGGTCTTCTATGGCTTTCATGCCCGCTAGCAGGGTTTCGGGGTTCTCGCCTAATTTGCCTTCGAACTTTTTTACATTGGGAATATCATCAATAACGGCTTTTAGTGCTGCTTCCCACTCTTTGACGGTTTTGAAGACACTTTCAGCATTCCAAGTATATTTCTTGTTCACTTGCTTTCGCGCAGGGATCTTCGCCATGTTATTTCCTTTTCTTTAGATGATGTAATTATTTTACCTGTTCCCCGAATGCTTTGGGAGATTCTCTAGTGGGGGATTTTGTCAACGCGGCAGAGAGAAACAGATCCGGGCACCCGAATCAGTTTTCGGCTTGGGGTTCGAGCCGTTAGCTCCCTCTGCCCAGATCTGCCCACCATGCGCTTCCACAATTGCGCGGGCAAGGTAAAGCCCAAGCCCTGCGCCCTTCGTCTGTTTGACCGCGTTGGTTGAGCGATAGAAACGGTCGAAAATATGCGGCAGGTCTTTGGCATCTATGCCGGGCCCTTCATCGCTTACGCAAATAACCACTTGTTCAGGGTGGGCTACGCCAGTGATTTTGATCTCACCTTCAGGCGCATACTTTAAAGCGTTCGAGACAAGATTTGAAAGCACCTGTTCCAGCCGGTTTTCATCGCCCAAAACGATGGGGAAATTTTCTGGAAAGTCAGTGATGATTTTATGCCTTGGCGATTGGGATGCAAAACGCTCGCTCACTCTTAACGCCAGGCTGGGGATGGCGACATCGGCATGGTTCAAGCTGAGACCTCCCGCTTGCAGGCGCGAGGCGTCTAGCAAGTCGTCGATCATTTTTGATAAACGGTCAGCTTCTTCTTCGATAACCGCCAATGAGTCGTTGATGGTGTGCTTATCCCACTTGGCGTCGGCGCGGCGCAGGGTAGATGCGTAGCCTTTGATCAATGCCACTGGCGTGCGCAATTCATGGCTGACAATAGAGATGAAGGTTGCTTTCATCTCGTCTGCATTGCGGAAGTGGG
>JBDKJK010000096.1:0-3260 GCA_039796675.1 Chloroflexota bacterium | reverse complement strand
GCTGTCAGTGTAGGGCTGACGTTTTGGGAGACGTTGGGAATGTCGGTGCTGGTGTTTGCTGGGGCTTCACAATTGGTGATCTTTCAACTGATGAGTGCCGGTACACCGTGGGTCATCATGGTGCTGACGGCATGGGTGGTGAATGTGCGCTTCACAATGTACAGTGCCTCGCTTGCACCATATCTGCAAAAACTTTCCACGGGTAGAAAAGCATTACTGGCATATATGCTCTCTGACCAGGCATTTGGGGTAAGCATGAGCCGTTTCGCCTCCAACGAAAAAGAAATGTATCATCGCTGGTATTACTTCGGCGCAGCATTGACGATCTGGACGGCATGGCAGGTGAGTGCAATGATCGGTACGCTTCTTGGGGCTCTTGTGCCTGCAAGCCTCGGTTTTGACTTTGCCTTTCCGCTCAGTTTTATGGCGTTAATGTTCGGCGCGTTGCGAGACCGTCCCACTGTTGTGGCGGCTGTGGTAGGAGGATTTGTTGCCGTGATGTCAAAGGGACTTCCCTATAATATTGGTTTGGTTCTGGCAACGTTTCTCGGTATTGCGGCAGGATATATTGCCGAAAGCCTAAAGGTACAGGCTGAGGCGGCGTCATGAGCGTAACATCCATTTGGCTGCTTTTTATCGCTGTTGGGCTGGGTACATTTACACTGCGCTTTTTGTTCATCTATCTTTTCGGGAAAATCGAAATGCCAAAATGGCTTAGCCGGGCGTTGAGATTTGTCCCTGCTGCGGCGCTGGCGGCATTGGTCTTCCCAGCACTCACACACCCGGCGGGTCAGCTTGATATTTCGTTGAATAATTTTCGTCTGTTGGCTGGGTTGGGTGGGGCAGTAGTAGCTTGGCGCACACGCAATGTGCTGGTTACCATTCTTGTTGGCATGGCATTATTGTGGTTGTTCCAAGCCGTGTTTGGTGCGTAAAAAACTCCGAGGTTTGAAAACCTCGGAGTTTTGACTATCTCTTACCTGCAATCGTACAACTTCATCTGCTGCCCGCCCTGTTGACCTTGTGTTCCGTTCTGGGTGACGCTGAATCCTTCCACAATATTACAAGAAGATGCAAGCCAGTTTAATATATCCTGCTTTTTCCCCCGATCACCGCCATACACCACATAGCGCAGTTCACCATTCGTAACCATTTCAGCGAGGTCATCTGCGGTCACTACTTCATCTTGCCCACCGAAGCCGCCCATGTATAGCACGGGTCTTCCCGTTTCGATGACGTATTGTGCACCTTGCTGAGACGATGGCACAGCCATCAGATATTCAACATCTTGTGTATTAGCTTGCAGGTACGCCAGTAATTCCGTATTCACACTTCGGTCTCCGCCGCGATTGCCGTCATTCTGATTCTGTGGAGGGCTGGCAAGGAAGCCGTCTTGCCCGTTGCTGTTCTGACCTTCATACGCGGTAGGGAGGTTGTTATTCGAGCCATTCGTAACTGTCATCACACTCCAATACGTGGGGATGACCAACGCCGCGCTCAAGATGATGGCATACGCCGCCCGCCTCGACACCGACATGAGCAGGATTCCCAGCCCAAGCAGTATGCCCGTCCCAAGCATCCACACTGCAAATTCGTTGTATTGCGTGGTTGCAAATATCTGAAACCCGAGTGTTAGCACAACAGTAGCCATAAGCCCAATCACGACCCAAGTGTTGACCTTGCCCCACTTGTACAATTGAGTGAAGCCAGTGCCCACCATCGCTCCCAGCGCGGGTGCGAGCATAATGGCATAGTATGCATGGAAAATACCTGAAACCATGCTGAAGAAGACCACACAAGTCAACAGCCAGCCGCCCCAGAGAATAAGTGCTTTGTGAATGCCTGATTCGACTGGCAATTGAATACGTGAACCGAAAAGAGCAAGAACTACACTGATGAGAGCGAAAGGCAACAACCAGGACATTTGCTTGGAGAGGGGAGAGGTGAAGAAGCGTAAGACACCGGGCGATCCTGTTTCGTTGCTAAAGGGTGTGCCGCCGTTTTGACCAGCGGGGCTGCCATTGGGGGCTTGTGCATTTGGAGCTTGTCCATTTTGCGGAACCCGATCGGTAGGAGCACAAGCAAGGTCTGTGGAATTTGGCGGAGTAATGCATGACCCGTTAATGGTGTTTCCATTTTGTGTGGTGAATGAACAGGCGTCACCTTGGGTTTGGCTTGCGCAAGCCTCCAGCGCGGCAGGCGGCGGACCTTGGAACTGTCCTTGTTGACCAGGATTCTGCTGAGGCTGAGTTTGAGCATTGGAAGGCTGCCCCGGCTGAGTACCAGATTGAGGCGGGGTTCCTCCTCCGCCGCCATTGCTTTCAAGGCGAGAGACTCCGTTATGCCCGAAGATCAATCCCATTACTGTGTTGTTATCGCTGGAGCCGATGTAGGGACGATTTTCGGCGGGGACGATATCTACAACAATTGCCCACGAAAGTGAAACGGCAACGAGTAAAACAGTGGCAATGCCGAGGTTGAGAATTTTCTTGAGCCAGCCTTCTTTGGAGCCAAAGAAATAAAGTGCATAGAATGCGGGCAACGGTAAGAAGGCTTGTAGCATTTTTATGTTGAAACCCAAGCCGACAATAAACGCACCCAACAGCAGCCAGCGCCTTTTGCCTGTTTCAGTCGCGTGGATGAATGCCCATGCCGCCAGCAGAAGTGTGAAGACCAGCATGCCATCCATGGTGTTATTGCGATTGGTTGCGATAAACACCGGGGTGATCGCCATGACGAAGGCGGCAACAATGCCAGCAACTTCACCCATATATTTTTTGACCATGTGATAAAGCAGACCGATACCCAATACACCTGCAAGGATGTTGGGCAGTGATACGCTGAATCCACTTACACCGAGGAAGTAGGCGAAGATGGCTTCGATCCACAAACCCAGTGGGGGTTTATCGACCGTGACCGAGCCACCTGGTTCTGCGGCGACGAAGAAAAAATTGCTCCATGATTTGAGCATGGCTTTAACGGCGGCGGTGTAATATTCATTGGCATTACCGAGGGCATCAATGTTGTATATATGTAAGCTGAATGATGCGATCATAATGACGATGACGAGCATCGCGCCGATGGTTATGCCGGGTAGAATTTTTTTGCCAAGCATTGAAGGTTGAGGTTGGGTTGGTAGGGTTGTTGTCATTTGTTGCTCCTTTTCTTAACAGAGTTCGTAGTCTGTGGCTACTCTTTAAACGTCCACATGCGATTTGCAAAATAATTCCAGAACACTACCACGCCTGTGGCAATGACCT
>JBDKJK010000095.1:0-2680 GCA_039796675.1 Chloroflexota bacterium | reverse complement strand
CCGAATAATGAGCTTTGAAAAAATTGTAGAGACAATGATAAAAGAAGCGCAGGAGCGCGGCGATTTCGATAACCTGAAGGGCAAAGGGCAGCCACTTGATTTGGATGCTTACTTCGAAACGCCTGAAGATATGCGTCTGGCATATTCGGCGTTAAAGAATGCAGGCTTGGTTTCGCCTGAAGTGGAACTATTACAGGAGATCGCGGCGCTCAAAGAACGGCTGGCAGCCACCTTTGAAGAAGTACAAAGGAATAAAATCAAAAAGATCCTCCACGATAAGCAGTTGGAGTTCAATATTTTGATGGACCGCCAGAAAAAGAACCGGAAAGCCTGAGCAAAACTTTAACGTTTCTATTACGCACCCGCTTTGACAAATCCCCCCCGCCCTGCTATACTTCTTGATAGTTAAGTTGACTTTTCAGGCGCTTGAGCGCCTTTTGTTTGAGAACAATCGTGTTTTACCGGCATCGATCTTCGCGAGCAAGTCAGTGAAGGTCTTTTTGTTTGTTTGAGGGAAAGACTTTTTTGGGTACTGAAATCCACAAGTTCTACTTGCGAAATACCCTGTGAAATAACTCCAACCTTGACTTTAACCGCATAGGCGGTTTAACACCCAATTTGGGTACAAGTAAAAATTTGAAATCTGTGAGGTATACAGTAAAAATCTATGAGTAAAAAAAATAAATTAAAGATTATCCCGCTCGGGGGGCTGGGCGAAGTGGGAAAGAACATGATGGCGTATGAGTACGGCAACGACATCATCGTAGTCGACGCTGGCATCATGTTCCCCAAGAATGACATGCTGGGTGTAGATTACATCATCCCAGACTATGAATATTTAAAGAAGCGTGCAAACCGTGTGTTGGGCTTGTTCATCACCCACGGGCACGAAGATCACATCGGCGCGATCCAACATTTTATTGAAGATATTCCAGTGCCGGTCTACGCCACCCCGCTCACCCGCGGGTTGATCGAAGCCAAACTGCATCGCAATGGTGCACAGCACAAAGCCCAAATGAAAACCGTTCAAGCAGGCGAATCGACCCGGGTCGGTCCCTTCCTGCTCGAATATTTCCACGTCAACCATTCCATTCCAGATGGGGTTGGCATTGGCATCACCACCCCGGCGGGGTTGGTCGTTCACATGAGCGACTTCAAGTTTGACCAAACCCCCGTGGATGGCTGGCCCACCGATTTTGCTAAGCTCTCCGAATTCTCGAACCGCGGCGTGGATTTGCTCCTCTCCGACTCGACCAATGCCGAACGCCCCGGCTGGACTCCCTCCGAGGCTGTCATCGGTCCGGCATTCGACAAGGTCTTCGCTGAAGCCAAGGGACGCATCATCGTCGCCACCTTTGCCTCGCTCATCTCGCGTGTGCAACAAGTGGCAGATGCCGCCGCCAAGACCGGACGCAAAATGGCATTAGCCGGTCCGAGCATGGTTGATAACGTCAAGATCGCGCGCAAGATGAAATATCTTGAGATCCCCGATGATCTCATCGTGTCCATTGAACAGGCGCTGCAAATGCAGAACCACAAAGTGGTCATCATGTGTACTGGCTCACAAGGCGAACCTTCATCCATCGTCGGGCGGCTATCGGCTGGCACCAACCGTCAGTTTGACCTCAAAGATGGCGACACCATCGTCCTCTCCTCGCACCCGATCCCCGGCAACGAAGAGACCATCAGTAAGACCATCAATCGTCTGTTAAGAAGAGGCGCGAAAGTCATTCATGACGGCATCGCCCCTATTCACGTCTCTGGTCATGCCGCACAGGAAGAGCAGAAATTGCTCATCAACCTTGTGCGCCCCAAGCACTTCATGCCCATCCATGGCGAACTGCGTCAGCTCATGCGCCATGCCGAGCTTGCCCAACAACTGGGCATAGACCCAGAGAACATCATCGTGACTGAAAATGGGCAGGTGGTGGAACTGGTCGGCAAAAAAATATTGCGCGGCGAGCGCATCCCTGGTGATTATGTTTTCGTCACCGGCGAATCGATTGGCGATATAGACCACGACGTAATGCGCGAACGCAGTCAGCTTGCCCGCAACGGCATCCTGCTCATCGACATCAGCATTGACAAGAAAACCGGTCGCTTACAGCACGAACCTGAGATCATCACCCGCGGTTTTGTCTCGCCAGAAGAAGCCGCCTCGCTCATCCCCGAGGTGCGCAAACTCGTCCTGCGCATGGTCCACGACGACGGATTTGACGATGAAAAAGATATCATCAACGCCGTAAAAAGTTACCTGCATCAGCAAACCAAACGCAGACCGATGGTCTTTGTGACACTGAGCAAGTCATAGCTAAAAAAGTGACAGTCACCTTAAAGGTGACTGTCACTTTAATTTCAGTGCAATCTGCCGATCTACCTTCCCCATCGGGTACTCTTCCAATTCATCCAGCTTCACCCATTTCAAATTCTTTTCTTTGGGGGCAGAAACCTTGTCACACAAGAATGGATAAACCGTAACCTTGAAATGGCTATATGCATGCTCGACGACTTGCAACGCCTCTTTTTTATTGACCTGTATCTGGGTCGCCACTTTCAAAGCTTTGACCAACGCCTTCGCCGGGTCGCCATCTATTCTCGCGTTTGGGAATTCCCACATGCCCCCCAGCAACCCCTCCGCCGGGCGTTGACTGAGCAACACACGCCCACGCTCCACGATCAC
>JBDKJK010000094.1:0-6485 GCA_039796675.1 Chloroflexota bacterium | reverse complement strand
CCCAGACCAGCCCAGACTCGGTGATACCTTCATCACCACCTCCATGTTAGTGGCTTTCTTGATGGGTGTGACTGGCGTAGTCATGTATCTTGTGCGTACCGGTAAACTGCAATTATCCATTGCTGAAGGCTGGTCGGATGAATACTGGGTCAAAAAAGTGGAGAAGAAACCCGCTTCTTCCCGCGCTCGCACCGTGGTTGCCGACCCGATCCCTGCCGCCGCTGAACCTGAGCTCGAAGAACCGGCTGTAAAACGCAAAGCGCCTTCACGGGCAAAACCTGCTGCGAAAAAGGCAACGGGTAAAAAGGCAGCCACAACGAAGTCGCCTGCCAAAAGAAAAAAATCAAGCGAATAGTGAAACAGAAAAGAGCCACGCATTTATGCGTGGCTCTTTTCTGTCATTTGAACCTATCGTTCCAATTCCATTCGTTCTACATGGACGGTTTCTTCGCGCGTCTCGAAATTGAAACGCTCAAAGATATCTTTGTAGCGTTCCACGATCCCCTCACGAGTAAAGCCCATCTTTTTGTACGAATAGCTGTGGTCACTGCTGAAGGTCATGGTCTCTTTGACCGCCTGATCGATAATGACCGGCAGACCAGGTTGATCGGGGTACCCAAACTGCTCGTAGAACTTGCGAATGATAAACTCCGGGCGTTGAATCAGATCATCATAGTTGACGATCAGGTTGCGCGGAGAGGGATGCGCATCCAGATATTCAAGCGGGTGGCGGTACCAATGCCCGGTCATCTCGAGGATCTCTTCCGTGTACAGGTAGCCGTCGTTGGGACCGCTAAACTGATTGCGCGCATAATTGATCCACGAAACAGTGGAGGGCAGCATATCGAGCGGGTTGCGGGCGAGATAGAGAATGCGCGCATCAGGGAAGAATTCCGTCAGCGTTTCGATCTTGGCGCTGAAGGCGGGGTTCTTTGCCACGAAATGTTTCCCTTTGTTCGCATATAAATGACGTTGCAGCATAGAGCGGTAGAACGTCATAATACGTTTTTTGTGTTCGGCGCTGAGTGCATCATCGAAATGCAGGTAGTCGGGGAACTCATCCATGAACGGGAAGAGAAAGGTGACGAAGTAGCCATCCCAGATATGCATGTGGATGTTTTCGTCCTCTTCGGGTTGAAAGAACGAGATGGGGTGTATCTTGATCTTGCCGAGAGTGGCACGGTCGAAGGCAAACAAGGCGCGGTGCAAAACCATGCCGAAATATTTATTATCGAGTTTGGCAACAAATTGCGTGAGCTTCTTTTGGGTCACTGATGGGGTCAGGTAAATATCCCATGTGGTCAGGCTGGTAAAGGTTTGGTTATCGCGCGAAAGCAGACGATGCAAGAACGTAGACCCGCTGCGGAAGTTGCCCAAAATGAAGAGCGGCTTTTCGATGGGATGATTTTTATAGGCGGGGAAGAGGATATCGTCGAGCCAAAAGAAGAACCAATGCATCAACTGACCAAGCGGCCAGACGATATAAAAAAGAATCAAAAAGATCAGTCGTTTTTTTGTGAGGCGGGCGGGGGTGTTTTGAGATGCAAAAAAAGAGCGGTAGAAAGTTCGCCAAAACAGGCCGAAGTTATATCTCATTCAAGTTGGGATCCTTGGGTTTGGATACGTGCTCAGGGATGACTCCCAAGAAATAATTCTATCAGCAATTGAGGTTTTGAGATTAACTGTTTTTGAACAAATTGGAAAAGACCGCCTCAACCGTGCTTATGCCTGATTCTGTCTTCTGAAGATTTTTCCTACTCTGCAAATGGATGTACAATTTGACAAAAATTTGGAGGTACCCCATGAGCGACGATTTATTGACCTACCCTGCCGTACAAGATTACATCACCAGCCTTGTGCCGCCGCGCGAAGCGGAATTGATAGAGATGGAAACTATCGCCGAGAAGAATGACTTTCCCATCATCGGTCCGGCATGTGGATATTATTGTTATCAACTGGCACGGATGATTGGGGCAAAATCTGTTTTTGAATTGGGGTCAGGCTATGGCTATTCGACGGCGTGGTTTGCCAAGGCTGTGCGTGATAATGGCGGGGGAGTTGTGCATCACACTGTTTGGGAGGAGGAACTGTCTGAAAGGGCACGCAGGCACCTGGTTAAGTTAGGAAGCGCGGATATTGTCCAGTTCCATGTTTCGGAGGCGGTGGAAGCCTTGAAGAAGACGGATGGTCTGTTCGACATAATCTTCAACGATATTGATAAGGAGGCGTACCCGGCATCGCTGCCGATCATCAAAGAGAAACTTCGCAGCGGCGGCTTGCTCATTATTGACAACATGCTTTGGCACGGGCGCATTTTCGATAAAAAAGATATCGCCCCCACCACATTGGGTGTGCATGAATTTACAAAACAAATTACGCAAGACCCCGATTGGATCGTTTCGCTGGCACCCATGCGAGACGGTATGATTGTGGCATATAAAAAGTAGGGACAAGGCTCGCCCTTGTCCTAAACTATCAAAGAGGAACCATGACGAAATTCAACATCACACCAAATCGCCGCAAGTTCGATACAGACATCAAGTGGAATTATTTTAAGAAAGACATCCTGCCCATGTGGGTGGCAGATATGGACTTCCCCGCCCCCAAACCGATTTTGGATGCGTTGCGTAAACAATTGGATCACGGTATGTTGGGGTATGAGTGGGCGAATGGAACTCAATTACCCCAAGTGGTTGCCAACCGAATGGAGCGTCTCTATAAATGGAAAGTGCAACCAGAGGCGGTATTGACGGTAACCGGCATAGTAAGTGGATTCAGTGTGGCAGCTCGGGCTTTTTGTTCACCCAAGAAAGGTGTGGCGTTTCAAACGCCAGTGTACAACGAATTTCATGAAGTGAAGAATAGTATTGGCATTCCGCAGATCGATATTCCTTTTGTGAAGAATGTGAAGGGGAGTATCATGACTTTTGAGATCGATTGGGATCTGTTCGAGAAACGTGTGAAGAAGGCGGGTATTTTTCTGTTATGCAATCCGCATAACCCATTGGGCATTATTTTCTCGCGCAAAGAACTAACTCGCATGGCAGAAATTTGCATCAGGCACAAGGTCATTATTGTTTCCGATGAAATTCATTCTGAACTTTTACTAGATGGCAATAAATTTATGCCGATGGCAAAACTCTCACGTGAGATTGAGCAGCATGTCATCACGCTGATTGCGCCGTCGAAGACTTTCAATGTCGCCGGTCTGTTCTGCGGATTTGCGATCATTCCGAACAAAGAATTGCGAGACCGCTACAATGCCGAGTTGAACCATTTGCATCTATTTCCCGCTAGCACAGGGCTACATGCCTCGAAAGCCGCCTTCTCAGGAAAATGTGATGGCTGGTTGGCTGAGCTGAATCATTACCTCACCGGCAACCGTGATTTTCTTGTAGAGTATGTCACCAAACATATGCCAGGAGTCCGCACCACCATCCCTGATGCTACCTATCTCGGCTGGCTGGATTTTACCCAAACGAAAATTGACGGCTCTCCCTTTGAATTTTTCAAAGAAAAAGCCAAGGTGGCTGTGAGCGAGGGCAAAATCTTCGGCAAAGAGGGAACAGGTCATGTGCGGATTAACTTCGGCACATCAAGAGCGATTTTGAAGGAAGGCTTGGAAAGGATGCGAAAGGCAATGGAAACGCTATAGCTATCAAATAAAAAAAGACGGATGGGTATCAGCCCATCCGTCGAACGAACAACTACATGTAAATTGTGTCGGGGAAGGAGACGATGATTGCAGCCTTCCTTTCGTTAGGGGAACGTCTGGTGCGAAGCAACAAACACACTCGACCAGCTTATGGCGTATCGCCCTTCCCGTCAAAACTCATTTCAGGTGGTGTATCTATCGCAACCTCCTTTCTTGTTCCTATGAATATCGTACAACAAAAAAAGCTCTTTACATTAAAAAGACTTTATATTTTTGAAAAGGCTTGTTTAGTCATATTGTTTTCGTGTAACCCAAAATATGATCTCTTTATGAATGGGGTACAAAGGTAGTATCCATGCACCATACCAAAAGCCTGCATACTTCATCATTAACTGCCGCGCGTGTTTCAAAGTTGCGCGGTTATAACCAAGTGACAAGGCAAGCAATTCTTCCAACTCAGGCTTGAGCGTTTTCCCTGTAAGCTTTTTATACAACCGAAATTCAATCTGCCACGCATCCAACTCGCCGTAGATCGACATCGCCGTCAACACGCCCTGTTGCAGATGGCGCACTTCATGCACAAACAAAGTAATCGCACGCGGATTTTCAAGCGCGGACTCTGCTGTATAGTGAACCTTGTTCAAGTAAAACGCTTTTCCCAATTTCCAGAACGCGCCTACACTCTTCCGCGCCCGCCTCAACCCAACTCGGATATTGTTTGCCCTCACAAAGCGCACCGCCTCCGCGCCCTCTTCGGAAGACTCTGCCACTTTCTGAAAATATTGTTCCAGCCATTCTGAGTGCTTCATCATCTCAATGCCGTATTGATCAACTCTTGCAGGAAGTTAACGAGTTCTCCCAACCCTGATTCGCCCAAAGATAGATCATCTACATTGGCGATCATTTTCTTCCCGCCATTTTGAATCTCAAGGTCATAGATGAAACAATCTGCACATGCTCCGGGATTCTTCGGCGTGTTAATCACAAGACTCTCGATCAGCCCTTTCAATGTGAAGAGTCTGTCATCTTCCAAACTTCCTTGAACGGTAGTGCCAGCTCTTTCATCCACTACGGTATACGAGCCATCTGCTTGAACTTCAACAGTTCGCAACAACCCGGCAATGCCGCCCGATAAGGTCATTTTTACAGACCAGCTTTTCTCCAGGGCGAGCGGAGTATTTGTCGCATCGGCTTTTTGTGTCGAACAACCAGCAAGCAAAAAGGCTGCGGTTAAGAGTATTAATCCGTATTTTGACATATACGTTTTCTCCTTGTAGGTGCTAGCATAGCAAGAAATATCTGAAAACACAATCACCCCAAATGACCAGTCGATTTATGATAGCTCCTGAGAGGCGAATGCGATAGAATCAGCATTGAGGACATATGAGAAAAGTAGCCATTCTTGGAATTGGTCAGATCAAAGTAGATGAAATATGGGATAAATCCCTGCGCGAGATCGGCGGCGAGGCGGCTTTCCTTGCCATGCAAGATGCAGGCGTGGATAAGGTCGATGCGCTGTATGTGGGTAACATGCTTTCCTCTATGGTCAGTGGGCAGAATCAGCTGGGAACTTTCTTTGGCGATTGGGTCGGGTTGTGGAAGCAGGAAGCGGTTAAGATCGAAGCGGCTTGCGCATCTGGCTCCGCTGCATTCCGTTCGGCGCTGATGGCGGTCGCTTCGGGAGATGTCGAATCCGCTCTTGTGGTGGGTGTAGAGAAGATGACCGATAAAGCAGGCAGAGATGTTACCGCCGCACTGGCAACGGCTGCCGATGCAGATTATGAAGTGGAGCAGGGCGTCTCGTTTGTTGGTATCAATGCATTGGTAATGCGGCGATACCTGTACGAGTTTGGTTGGAAACATGAAGATTTTGCGCCATTCTCGATCAATGCTCATGCCAATGCCATACATAACCCGTATGCACGCCTGCATGAAAAAGTGACCGTGGATAAATTCGAAAGGTCTTCGATGGTTGCAACGCCAATCAACTTATTAGATGCTTCTCCGGTGGGGGATGGTGCAGCGGCGGTGGTCATCGTTCCGGCTGAGAAAGTGATGCGTCAGCCAAAGATCGTTGTGGCGGCTTCGACAGCAGCCACAGATTCGATCGCAGTCCACTCGCGCAAAGATCCAATGTTCTTGAATGCTGCCTATCTTTCTTCGAAGCAAGCATATGCCATGGCAGGCGTTTCACATGATGATATCGATGTGTTTGAATTACACGATGCTTTCACGATTATGGCGGCGCTTTCATTAGAGGCGACCGGTTTTGCAGAGCGAGGTCAGGGGGTGAGGCTCGGGTTGGAGGATCAAATTGGAATCAAAGGAAAGATCCCCGTCTGTACGCGAGGCGGGTTGAAAGCACGGGGTCACCCGGTGGGAGCCACCGGCATGTATCAGATCGTGGAAGTTGCCCAACAATTGCGCGGCGAATGTGGCGCAACCCAGGTAGACCGTGCTATGATTGGTATGGCGCAGAACATCGGCGGCTCCGGCGCAACCATCCTCACTCACATCCTCCGTCGGGAATAATCGTTACAATTTCATAGTAATTGTCCAGATGATCTCTCGCGCCGTTTGGTTTGCACTAGAATAAGTTGCCTATCAAATTTGCAAGGAGGTCGATATGGCACAGAACAAACGAAAATTACCGCGCAAGAATTTTTCTTACTATATGCGTGTGCTGCACAAGGATAGCGGTGAGTTGATCGGTCAGATCACCGACATCAGCACAGGCGGCTTTAAGCTCGAGAGCAGCAAACCGCTCCCTATCAATATGAACATGGAATTGTGTATTGATCAGGTGAGTCAAATTTCAGCGAAAAGTTTT
>JBDKJK010000093.1:0-9305 GCA_039796675.1 Chloroflexota bacterium | reverse complement strand
TGCTAATTGCATCCTGTCTAATTTCTTTTTCGGCTTCTACTTTCCATTGTTCAAGGGTGTTAATGGCTTCTTTGCTAAGCACGTCCCAAATTTGACGTTTAGAATTTTCTAATTCTTCGTTTCTCCATGTTATAAGCTGCTGCTGCGCTTCTTGTATCATTTCTCCACGTATCGCTTCTGACATCTGTTTCTTAATTGATTGAAGCTCGTTTTGTTGCCACCTTTGAATGTTCGCTGCCATTTCTTGTGTAGATTGACCCTTGATAGCATCATAAATCTGCTGTTTGGCTTGTTGTAGTTCATTCTGTTGCCATTTTTGAACTTGTTCTTGCATTTCTTGAATAGTTTGACCTTTTGCTGAATCGAAAATTTGTTGTTTAATGGATTCTAATTCTTGTTCTTTCCAGTTTTTGAGTTGATCTTGTGCTTGCTTGAATGCTAGTTCATTTTGTTTTAAAAGAGTTGTTTTTGTTTTAGAGGAAGCCCAAAAATACCCAATTACTCCAGCCATAATTGCTATGATGAACAATACAATTGCGAGGAAGATGACAAATACCCACAAGTTAGAAATTTCCATTATTTACCTCAGTTCATCTTTGTAAATTTGTCTGATACTTCTGAAATCTACAACATGCTTTACCCATGATACTCGATTCTATCTCTCAATAACTTTAAATAGCTCACGCGGATCATTCACCACATAATCTGGCTCTCCCCGCAGCAACGTCTCCAAACTCTGATGCCCCCAAGTGACGGCAATGCTGGCTACTCCCGCCTCCTTCGCAGCGCGGATATCACTCAATGCGTCACCGATCATAAACACGGTTTCTTCGCTAAAGCGTTCCCGTGCCAGTGAAATTTTATGCGCCTTCGAGCCGGGTGTATCCACGCCATAAACGGCATGGAATAGGTCGCTCAAGCCGTGTTGGGCAAGAAATAGATTCACATTTTGAGATGAATTTGTTGTCACGATGGCGAGTTTGTGATTGTTAGAAAAATGTTGAATGACTTCACCCATCCCTGTAAAAATCGCGGGCGAAGATTTTTTCTCCGCGAATAAATTCAAGCTGATTTTGACGAACTCATCCACCAGATGTTCAGGCACTTCACAGGCGCGTCCGTAGGTAGCGAAAGACATCACCTCAAGATTGCTCAGGTCAGCTTGGGTCACTGTATGTTTTACGCCCAGTTGATCGCAGGCTTGCTGCCCGAAGCGAATCAAATCATCGAGCGTGTCTGCGAGAACGCCGTCGTAGTCGAAGATAATTAATGCCATGAAATGTTTTCCATATTTAAGAGGATATTTCTTAAACCTTTTGTACACGGATTTGACGGATTACACGGATATACACAGATTTTTTTGAGGGTTTTTCCGTGAGACTCTGTGAAATCCGTGTCGTCCGTGTCTCAAAAGAATTTATAGTACAAATTCTAGAACGCTGTTGCGGTAATGCCAACAATTGCCATGAGAATCCCAAATCCCTGAACGGTTGAAACTTTCTCTTTCAAGAACAGCACAGCCAGCAGAATTGTCACAATGGATAAGGCCGATGCAATGGGCGTTATCAAGATGGCGTCGCCGATGGTCAAGCCGTAGTTGACTAGTCCCACCGCGGCGACTTCAATGATGCCCATTAGCAAAATCACAAATTTTGTTCGGGTGGAAATACCCGTCAGTTTGATTTCTTGTTTTGTATAAAAGGAAACGATCCATAAAAAGAGCACAATTCCGAGTTTGGTCAACGTTGTAGAGATCAGCCAGCCGATTTGTTCTGAGACAATCTCGCTGATGTTCCAAAAAATGCCGAAGAAGAAAGCGCCAAGAATTGCCTCTCGAACCCCTTGCGAGAGTTGAAACCCTTGCTTCTTGATACTGTTCCAGTCTATGGCGGCTAGAGTTGCACCAGAGAGAATTAAGAAAACGCCGAGGGTTTGCGTAGTGGAGAGACGTTGTCCCATAAAGAGGAAGGCGAACAGCATGGTGAATACTGCCCACAGGTTCATGGTCGCGGCGATGATCGCGACATTGCCTTTCTCGAAGCCTTTGAAGAAGAATAAATATCCCGCCGAATAGACGATGGACGCCAACGGTGACAAGGCAAGCGCCAGCAGAGGAATGTTGAACTGGGTTTTGAAGGCAAGAGTCAGTAGCAGGATGGAACCAAAGCCCATTAATTGCGACCAGAATAAAGACCTGAAAGAGCCGATTCTTTTTGAAAAGACTCCGCCCAGAAAATCATAAATTCCCCATCCAACCATGCCGCCGATCCCCAATAAAATGCTGATGATGGTTGCGCTCAAGTTTGTCTACCTGTTTTCTTGTTTACTTTGCCCATGCCAAAACTTTGCTGTCAACCCAGCTTGCTTGAAAATATCCGCGACTTGTTCCATGCTGCGCCCGTGATACTCTAATGACATGCGGTTGCCGTACCAAAGTTTGGAAAGCTCCCAAACCTGCTGAATGGATAACATCTCTCCGCGTTCGAGATTATTTCGTTTACACCACTTATCTACCCATTCTTCCGACCGGAAGAGCAACATGGTCGCTCAGGTGAAGACGAGGTCATCGTACCATTGGGTGAAGGGCAGGGGGAAGTGAATTCGTAAATCGTCATTCGTAAATCGTAAATTGCCATCCTGTATTTGAATTTCCACGCTTTCATTGCTCTCTGTGCAAATGGCATCAATGATTGCGTCACAATGCAAAGCGGCGGGGATGCCGAGCATGTCCCAGGCGCAGTTGGCGAAATACGTCTTGCCATTGATATGAACTTTGAAATTGGTCGGAATCCCCGAGAACGGATTTGCCATGCGGATAGCCATTTCATCTGTATTGAGGAACAGAGCATGACGGTTATGAAGTTCTTTATAAAGTTCGCTGGCTTCTTCTGTTGAAATACCAAAATGTGCAGCGGCTTCATCCACACTTGGTGGGCGGGTGGTGTCTGCGATGTGCGAGTAAATAAAATGCCTGCCTTGCCAAACTAAACCTTCATCCATGTTAATCTGCCTACCTGTTTACTTGTCTACTTACTACTATACTCCCAGCACCGCTTCAATAATCCCTACATACCCCCTTGCTGTCTTCGCAAGTTCATCGAGGCTGAGTTGTTCATCCACCACGTGCGCATCCCCTTCGGCGCCGGGACCAAAGCCAATGGTCGGGACGCACGCTGTGCCAATGCTGTACGCGGCGTTGGTGCAGAATCGGTAGGCACCCAGTTTCGGGTCCAGCCCAGAGGCGCGTAATCCTTTCAATGCTTTCTGCACGAATTCGTGCTCTTCATCCAATTCCCAAGCGGGGAAGAATTTATTCGCGCTCAAGGTTTCGCCGGTGTAGGTGATGTGGTCGCTTTGCGCGATTCTTGCTGTGAAGTTGATATCCTTCAACGCGGGCAAAGATGTAATTCCATTCAATACGTCTTCGGGCGTTTCGCCCGGCAACAGGCGGCGATCGTAAGTCACTTTGCAAAGTGCAGGGATGACGGAGTAACCCGGATATGGTTCTGAAATAATATCGGTCAGCGCGAAAATGGCGGGACCCATCAGTGGATGTTCGCTAAGTTTTAACTTCTCCACTTCTGCAATAATTTTGGTCATCAAATGCACAGCATTGATACCCAACTGTGGCGACGACGAATGCGAGGGTTTGCCAATCGCTTCGAGATGAATCTCCGCCCGTCCGCGCCCGCCGCGTGCCAGGTTGAGTTGGGTCGCTTCACCGATCACGACATAATCCGGCTTGACTTCATCCATCACGGCTTTGAGCGCGCCGCCTTCAAAAATCTCTTCTATCACTGAAGCCGAAATCACCACTGTCCCCGCGAGCTTGCTTTTATCCACACTCGCCGCCGCATGGATCATCGCCGCGAGCGAACCTTTCATATCCATCACGCCGCGCCCGTACATGTGCGTGTCGGTCACTTCGGCGCCGAAAGGGGCACGAGTCCAAACGGATCCGGGAGCGATTCCCACCGTATCAGTGTGCGCATCAAAAAGCAGAGTCTTTCCCGCCTGCGCCCCGCGGATCATTCCTACAGCGGAGCCGTATTTGTCGACCCAAACTTTATCGAAGCCGAGAGCATTCATCTCGTCCACGACGATCTGCGTAACCGCACCTTCCTCCCCAGACATACTCGGCTGGCGGACAAGTTTTTGTGTAAATTCAATTAAGGCTTCGATATCCATGTTTTTCTCCAAAGGCAGTAGACAAGGAAACAGGTATACAAGTAAGTCATACTTGTTTCCTTGTCTACTTTTTACCTGCGTACTGCTTAACCAATTCTTCCGCCCTGTCAATTCTCACAACCTTCTCTGCCACCATTTGCGCCGCGACCTTTTCAACTAAATCACCACTTGCACCCGCCGCAATCGCAACCTGACGGGCATGCAGTGACATGTGTCCGCGTTGGATGCCTTCGGTGGCGAGAGCGCGGAGAGCTGCCATGTTCTGAGCCAAGCCTACCGAGACGATGATCTCAGCCAGTTCATTGGCAGTCTTTATGCCCATGAGTTTTACTGCGGCTTGCGCGGCGGGATGAACTTTGGTTGCACCGCCGACAATACCAACAGCCATCGGCATTTCGAGCGTGCCGACTAAATTTCCTTCGCTATCTTTGCCCCAGGTGGAGAGGGAAGTGTAATGTCCGTTTTTCACGGCGTAGGCGTGAGCGCCCGCTTCGATCGCGCGCCAGTCATTGCCGGTGGCAATGACCACCGAGTCCACGCCGTTCATAATGCCTTTGTTATGAGTGGCGGCGCGATAGGGATCAACTGCGGCGAAGGCATAGGCGGCGATGATGCCATCACGCACTTGTTCGCCGGAGAAGGTATCGAACGCCAATTCTTTGACAGGGATGGTACAACGCGCGCGCGCAATGCGTCGGTCTGCGAGGTTGGAGAGGATGCGCAAGTGGACTTTCCCACCAGTAATAGCTTCAATCTTCGGCGCGAGGCGTTCGCAGGCTGTATTAACCGCATTCGCGCCCATCGCATCGCGGACGTCATAAATCAGATGAACGACGAGAAAACCGCCAATAGGAGAGTCATTGAAGATGCGCACTTCAAGGTCTCTTGCGCCGCCGCCGAATTTTTTGAGGATGGGGTCAATCGAATCCGCTTCGGCGAGCAGTTCTGCTTTCCTCTCGTAAATTTTCAGCTTGGCTTCATTAAGATTCGTAACATTGATAACCTGCATTTGCCCGATCATGAGTGGGTCAGTGGTGGTGGCTTGGTATCCGCCGCCAGCACGGGCAAGCTTTGCCATGAACGATGCGCCCGCCACAACGGAAGGTTCTTCGAGAGTCATCGGCACCAGCACATCTTTGCCATTGACCTGAAAATTCAAGGCTATCCCCAGGGGCAGGCTGTGCATACCCACCACGTTTTCGATCATGTGGTCGGCGGCATCAGCGGAGATTCCGCCTGAGGTCCATGCGCCAAGATCGGGCGGGGTAAGAGCCGCAGCGTCCGCTAGTTTTGCGCGACGTTCATCAAGGGTCATATTGTAAAAGCCGGAGATTCGAGAGGTTGTCATCATGGTTCCTATTCTAGGTTTTGCCTGCTCGCAAATTCTATCAAACAGCAGAATTGATTATAATGTCTGTGAGGAGTTTGGATGCTGCTTACACGGGAGCAATTACAAGAGCGATTATTTGCATTGCATCGCGCCAGCTTGGAGCTAGTGAAGGATGTTTCTTTGGAAACCCTGTTGGAGCGAATCGCTGCCACGGCTTGTGAGCAGGCGGGAGCCCGTTATGCTGCCTTGGGCGTGTTGGATGATCAGGGGCAATTGGAGAAGTTCATTTCTGTTGGCATGACCCATGATGCAATAAAGCGCATTGCCCATCCTCCGATCGGTCGTGGGCTGTTGGGCGAATTGATGGACACCCGAGACCCTTTGCGTGTGCCTGTGATTCAAGACCATCCTAAATCGGTCGGGTTTCCTTCGCATCACCCCCCCATGATTTCGTTTTTAGGGGTTCCGATCCGCACGGTGGAAGGGCAGATCGGTCAAATTTATCTTACAGAAAAATTAGATGCCGATGAGTTCTCGTCTGACGATGAGATGATCATTCAGATGCTTGCCACATATGCCGCGACAGCCATCACCAATGCGCGCCTGATCGAAAAGATGACCGAACGCGACGCCGCGCTCACCCGCCGCAATGTGGATATGACCCTGCTGAACGATATCGCCTCCACTTTGACCTCGAGCCTGGAACTCGACGAGATTCTGAACAAAACTCTCGGGCTTGTGATGAACTACATGAAGGTCGAAGCTGGCGAAATTTTCCTTTTAGAAGAAGACAAGACCACTTTGCGTATGATGCTTCATCGTGGTCAGGCTGCCGAAGCCTTCTGGACGAAAAATACATTCCGAGTAGGTGAGGGGTACCCGGGTATTGTTGCCCAAACCGGACGCCCGTTTATCAGTTCGAACTTAGCAAATGACCCCAATTTCTTGCGTGAAGCGGTGGTGAAGGCGGGTTTTCACCAGGTCTTGAGCATTCCATTGGTGTCTGGTGAGCGGGTGATGGGTGTAATGAGTATTGCCACACACTCAAAAGCCCATTTTGAAGATCGAAATGTGCAAATGTTGAGTGCTGTGGGTGCATGGGCGGGTCTTTCTATAGAAAATGCCCGTTTGCATGTCAATGCACGCCGTTTGGCTGTGCTCGAAGAACGCAATCGTATCGGCATGGACCTGCATGATGGCATTATCCAGTCGATTTATGGCGTAGGGTTGACTTTAGAAGGTGCAAAGCACATTCTTGATGAAGATACCCATGCAACAAAAGAAAAGATCGACCATGCCATTAATGGATTAAATCAAGCCATTCGCGATCTGCGCGCCTATATTCTTGACCTGCGCCCGCGTCAACTCGGTACAGATGGCTTAATGAGCGGAATCAAACGCTTAATTGCCGAATATCGTGCCAATACTTTCTCTGAAGTTCACTTCATGCCTTCCGAATCAGACATGAAAGAGTTGACCCAGACCCAATCCATGACCCTGTTTCATATATGCCAAGAGGCTTTAGCCAATGCTGCCAAACATGCAAAAGCAAAAGTTGTGCAAATTTCGCTTTGGACAACGGATGATCGTGCATTAATGGAGATCCATGATGATGGCAAAGGCTTCAATATTGAGGAAATGTCATCATTTATTGGGCATGGTCTCGCAAATATGCAGACTCGTGCTCGCTCCTCGGGCGGCGATGTGGATATCACATCGGTTGTAAACGAAGGGACGACGGTATTTGTTTGGGTTCCGCGCGGAATTAAACAATGATCAACATTTGTTGTTGATTCATTGCTGGGCGAGTCACTGAAACTTGAGTCTCATTTCGTTTCAAAGATGACCTCAACAGTTTATGATTTGTTAAGATACATCTGCCCTATAGAAGCGAATTTAGCCCCGAATGCCCATATATGGGGGGTAGATCGCGAAAAAGGGACGTTCTTGGCTGAAACGCCTGTTCTAGGAAATAACTAATCGATCATGGAGTTGATAACGATTCTTTAACATTCGGTAATCTTAAAAAAAACCTTTTTTTTAACTTAGCGTAGGTTGAACGACTGTTACATATCAAAATGTTCTGCTAGAATATCACCACGCTGATATAACGGATGTTTGCCCTTTCAATCTACATCCGCAATCCCTACAACAAAAATAAGAAAACAGGATGGCTTCCAAGCCGCAGAACACGCGGGGTAGTTCCATCTACGCTGTACGACAAAATTTACGCACATTGAGGAACGTCTATGAACGCTGAGCAGGCATGGCAAACCGTCCTTGCACAACTCCAAATGGATATGCCGCGCGCATCCTTTGATACCTGGGTCCGCGACACCCGCCCCGTTGGCTATGAAAACGGGATGTTAACCGTTGGGGTTCGCAATGCGTATGCACGTGACTGGCTCGACAGCCGCCTTGCAACCACCGTCAACAAACTTTTGATCGACACATTGAATTCAAAAGTCTCTGTGAAATTTGTTGTCTCCCAATCGGAAGAAAACGGCTCCACTTCAGACCCGGAGCCTGTTCCCGCTTCGATAGTTATTACCCCGCCGGAACCAAAACCCCGCCACGTGACGCTTAATCCGCGCTATACGTTTGACACGTATGTAGTAGGTTCGGGCAACCGCCTTGCGCATGCGGCTTGTCAGGCAGTGGCAGAGAAACCTGCAAGAGCATACAACCCGCTCTTCCTGTATGGAGGCGTAGGGCTTGGCAAAACCCACTTACTGCATGCCATTGGCAATGCTTGTCATGCCAGCGGACTTAACGTCCTCTATGTGTCTTCTGAAGAATTCACGAATGACTTGATCGCCGCCATTCGTACACACACCACACAAGCCTTCCGCGAGAAATATCGCTCTGCCGACGTTTTATTGATCGATGACATCCAATTCATTGCCGGGAAAGAATCCACGCAGGAAGAATTCTTCCATACCTTCAACACCCTGCACGGGCAAGACAAGCAAATCATCGTTTCATCCGATCGACCTCCCAAGTCGATGGTTACACTTGAAGAACGCTTGCGTTCTCGCTTTGAGTGGGGGTTGACCGCCGATATTCAAGCGCCCGACCTCGAAACCCGCCTTGCTATTTTGCGTTCCAAAGCCGAGCGGACCGGGCGCATGATCTCCGATGAGATCCTCGAAACTGTTGCCAAGCGCGTGCAGTCGAACATCCGCGAATTGGAAGGTGCCTTGAACCGCATTATCGCGTATGCGGATCTGAGCGGCGCTTCTCTCACCCCGAATCTTGTAGAAGTGGCTCTCGCCGACCTAATGCCCTCACGCGGCGACATCGGAGCTGATACCATCGTGACCGAAGTGGCAGATTATTACAAGTTGTCCGTTGAGAAGCTTTTAGGGCGCGATCGCACCAAGGAAGTTGCTCATCCGCGCCAGATCGCCATGTATCTTTTGCGTGAAGAGGCGAAGATCTCCTTTCCACAGATCGGTGAAGTGCTTGGTGGGCGTGACCATTCCACCGTGATGTCTGCCATTGAGAAGATTAAGAATCAATATGAGAACGGCGAAGGACGTGTGCGCAAAGATATCGATTCGCTTCGCCACCAGCTTTATGGTCAGAACGCTTCGGTGTAAAGTAACAGGAAAAAGATATAAACAGGCGCATCTCATTGGGTGCGCCTGTTTTGTTATTTGTTATTTCTCTGCACACAGGATCAATACATGCGGCGACTTCCGAAACTTGCTTTGCTGATCTTCCTTTGTGGATGTGGGCTGGGGCAAACATCCGACCCGACCGCTGTTCTTGAAAGCGGATGTAT
>JBDKJK010000092.1:0-4294 GCA_039796675.1 Chloroflexota bacterium | reverse complement strand
TGGGGCTATTGGCTGGCTGGCTATGAAAATGCCACCGAATGGATCTTGGCTTTCGGCATTTTTTGGCTCGTCTCTTTATGGCGCAAATGGAAATGGTTTTCTGCCCCAGCGGTGCTGATCTCTTTGGGGCTGGCGGCATTTGGTGTCTGGTTTAAATTCATTCCCGGTTTAATGTTCAGCGGCGCAGTCTTTGCTCTCTTTGCCTGGCATCTGACTGAGTTTCGGCAGAAATTAAAATTTCTGCCACCGCGTGAAGATGCGAAGGGAATGACGCGCCGTCATTTGATCCGCATCGGTATCCTTGCGGCGGGTGCGGTTATGATCGCGCTTGCTTTAGGGATTGGGATGTAAAGACTCGGCGCTGATTGTTTTAAGCCAATCTTCCGCCTCACGCGGATGATTGAAGCGAAGCGCTTGAAGGTGTTCGTATTCAGGGCGGGCTAGCAAAGCTGGAATCTCGTGCTTCCGTCTCCAATAGGTTTTGAACAGCCAATGGAATAACGATTCTTCAGACCAGAGCTTGAGATGCCCCCAGAAGGTTTCTCGGTTGCCGTTCCAGAGCTCCTCCTGAGTCCATGCGCGGCGGATAGTGCGGGTGAGTAGACGCCAGAATACGATGTGGAAGGGATAATCCAACCAAATGATGAGTTCGGCGCGTTCCCAGATCAGGTCACGCACTCGGCTGTAGTTGCCTGCCACCACCCAGTCTTCCGGTTCGATGGCGGTTTCGACCCTCAGCCAAAAATCGAGTGGAGAGGCTTCTTTCCAGTTGGGTTCCCAGAACAACGCATCCAACTCTACATAGGGGATACCCAGTCGCTTTGAGAGCACCTGCGCCAATGTGGATTTGCCCGAACTGGTTGTGCCGATGACGACAATGCGTTTATAGGGAAATGTGTTCATGGGCAGGGGATTATACCCAGTGCGGTCACAAATCGCTCTTTTTCAAAAGCGGGAAAGTGCGTTTTGTGACCGTGGGTATTATATAATTCGTGATACGTAAAGCGTAATTTTTGTTTACGTTTTACGAATTACGCTTTACGAGGTTTTCAAATGTTTGACCTTCCCGATGATGAAATTCTCCCTCTTTCAAAGGAACATGTTTTTTGGACGTGGTCTGCGCAAGCCAAGGTTAATCCCATTGCTATTAAGCGCGCCAAAGGCGTGTATTTCTGGGATGTAGACGATAAACGCTACCTCGATTTCAACTCGATGACGATGTGCGTCAATATCGGTCACGGTGATGAACGCATCATCAAAGCCATGCAGGAACAGGCGGCAGAATTGCCATATGCGGCTCCAGGGATGACGACGAAAATTCGCGCATTGGCAAGCCGAGAAGTGGCAAGCGTCACCCCACATGGTGCGTTGAGCAAAGTGTTATTCACCCTTGGCGGTGCAGATGCCAACGAGAACGCCATCAAGCTCGCGCGCGGATACACCAAACGCCATAAGATCCTGACTCGCTATCGCTCCTATCATGGCGCATCCGCTGGGGCGATGGCAGCCACGGGTGATCCGCGCCGTGTGGCGTGGGAGCCGAACTTGATGAGCGGCGTGGTGCATTTCCTTGACCCGTATCGGTATCGCTCCACCTTTCACCGCACCAATCCCAATATTTCCGAAGCGGATTTTGCGCAGGATTACGTCAACCACCTGGAAGAGATCATCTTGTATGAAGGACCTGAGTCGATTGCCGCGGTTATGCTTGAGTCGGTGACGGGGACGAACGGCATCATCATCCCGCCGGAAGGCTATATGCAGGGCGTACGCAAGTTGTGCGACAAATACGGCATTGTGATGATCTGTGACGAAGTGATGAGTGGCTTTGGGCGCACGGGCAAGTGGTTCGCCATCGAGCATTGGAATGTGGTGCCGGATATCATCACCATGGCAAAGGGACTTACGTCGGCATATGCGCCCTTGGGTGCGGTGGCAATGAAACCGGAGATCGCGGCGGCTTTTGATGAACATGCTTTTGAAAGCGGGCTGACATATACCTCGCATCCCATTTCTTTGGCGGCGGCTGTGGCGAACATCCAAGCTATGAGGGAGGATAAAGTCGTCGAGCATGCGGCAGGCATGGGCGCGGTGTTGAGGCGCATGTTGTCTGATTTGGGTGAGGCGCATCCATCTGTGGGTGAGGTTCGTAGTATCGGTCTGTTTGGTATCCTTGAACTGGTGAAGGATCGGACAACGAAGGAGCCACTTGCGCCATGGAACGGGTCGTCGCCGGAGATGACGGCTTTGCGAAAATACTGCCTGGATCATGGATTGTTCCTGTATACGCACTGGCATACGGTTTTGATCATCCCGCCACTTGTGATCACGGAACAGGAATTGAAGGAAGGCTTCGATGTTTTGGATGAAGCCTTGAAGATTGCAGATAGGACTTTGGACGGATAACCCTACGATGGATTTGCAGTAAAATTTTATAAACCAAATCAAAAGGAGAATGTAATCATGGAATCACAGCCCGTTAGCCCTTCACCTGCTCCCGCTTCTGGTGGGAATGAAAGAATGATGTCGATCGCATCGCTTGTGATCGGCGTGATCAACTTATGTGCATGGTTTTTCCCGATCTGCGGTTTCCCGCTGGGCATTGTTGGAATCGTCCTCGGCTTTCTTGGTATGAAAGACCCTTCGCAGAAAACGCTTGCGATCATCGGTATGGTCTTGAGCGGGCTTGGGTTGTTCGCCGCCTGCATTAACGGAGCGCTTGGCGCATATATGGCAGTCTCTGGAGAAGGTTTCCAGTTCGCGCCGTAAAAGTTGAATACAAAAAAAAGCTCCCACAAAATCGTGGGAGCTTTTTTTATTTAAGGATTGTTCATTGGTGCTGGCGGCGGAATGCGTTGTGCGCCAGGTAGTAACGGCATTTCAGCCATGAAGTAGGCTTCTACATAGGCAGTATCTGCACCGCCTTCATCCGTAATAGGTTCGATGCGCCCATTGCCATTGGCATCTTCTCCGTATAATAAACGACTGGAGAGCAGTTCCATTTCTGTGATGATGGCTTCCATTTCTGTCCCGTACGGCATGCCTTGCAATTCCAGTGCCAGGTCGAGCAGGCTTGTGCCCCATGTTTCCATATTGAGAATACATACGTTAATGGTTTGACGATGTTCTTGAATGCTCCGGGTGGCATCGTTTGATTCAGCAGCAAGGCGCACAGCGTGTAGAGTTTGAGGAATGTATCCCTGCTCTGGCTCTCCATTCGCGAGGAGACCATATCCACCCATTGGGTCGTCGATGCTGCCGTCTCCGTTCCAATCTTTGTACTGGTTTAAATTTTTATTGCCTGAAAGTTGATTGATGATTTCTTCGGTCTTTAAGCGTATGGTCTCTTCATCTTCTTCTGAATAGGCTTCACGCAATTCCATAACCGAAGTGTTGATCGTATCAGCGCCATCCCACAATCCTTGAATGAGGGCAATTCCCTCTGGCGTGCTGCCGATGGAGACCAACAAATGCCGTATGTGCGGCAGAGCCAGCGGTGGGAAAACCGAAGATGCCACTACTTGATCGCTAGGCGTTGGGCCACTGCCATCTCGTTCAAGCGTGATCTCAAATTGATCGAACTCTGCAAGAAGATTATCTCCATCAGGATTGATGTAATTCAGCTGACCACTGTTCCCATCAAAGGTGACGTTGCCAATGCTGCGCCGGTTCTCTCCGCCCTGCGAGAGTAACCACACTTCAAAGTGGGTGCCCGGCTCGGGCTGGGGCAGCCCATTGACGGAGATGATCACCTGATCGACGAGATAATTGAAATCATTGTAGGTGATGTGCCCAACAGGCTGATTTGGGTTCAGACGAGAAGGACTTGATGTGAGTGAAGGGCGGAGCAGCCAAATGCCAGTGATAAAGATTAATGCGAGGGCGATGAAACCTCCAACCAGAATTGGCAGGCGGGATGGTGCAGCAACAGCCTGTGGCGGAACAGCGGCTTTGACGACTATATTTTTGAGCGTGTCTGTTTTTTTTGAAAGCTTTTTTCCGCTGAGAACAGCTTCAAACTCATTCACCATTTCTCCGGCAGAATCATAACGATGAGCTGGGTCTTTGGCGAGCGCACGGTTGATCACGGACTGTAGGTCTTTTGAGATGCCAGGGATGGGTGGGGGAGGGTCATTCAGATGTTTCATCAACACGCCGAAGGAAGATTCAGCGTCAAATGGAACTTCGCCCGCCAGCATTTCATATAGCACAACGCCGAGCGAATAAATATCTGTTCTGTGGTCTACACGGTCGCCGCGAGCTTGTTCAGGACTCATGTAAGAGGGTGTTCCGG
>JBDKJK010000091.1:0-9204 GCA_039796675.1 Chloroflexota bacterium | reverse complement strand
CACCTCATAAAGCAGTAGGTCACGCTTTGAGCGTGACCTACGTTTGTTATTCGTCCAAGACCAAGACCGCTTCTTTGGAACAGGTCACTTGGTCTTTTGAGCCGATCTTGGGCAATTCAAGGAATGGGTTGTTGAAGGTATCCATATTGAAATTTGAATTGCCGATCTTTACCTGAATGCGCACGACCGAACCCAGGAAAGTGATATTCTCGATGGTGCAATCCAAAACGTTGTCTTTCTTTTGGATCTCGGCAAAGCTGAAACGCTCGGGGCGGACAGAAATGCGAATGGCGTCACCTTTTTTGCGAGACTTAATATCCGATGCGGTGATGAATTGAACACCATCCACAGTCAACAAGCCTTTGGCGGGGTCAGAAACCTCAGCTTTGACTGTATTCAAAGAGCCGACGAAGTTTGCCACGAATTGAGTCTGTGGGAAGTTGTAGATCTCGAAGGGTGTGCCCACCTGTTCCATACGTCCCTGGCTCATCACCACGATGCGGTCTGAGAGCGAGAGCGCTTCTTCTTGATCGTGGGTAACGTAAATGGTGGTGATACCCAATTTCTGTTGAATGGCACGAATCTCAGCCCGCAATGAAACGCGAATCTTTGCATCCAACGCGGAGAGCGGCTCATCCAAAAGCAGCACCTCAGGGCGGATCGCCAAAGCACGAGCAAGCGCCACGCGTTGCTGTTGACCGCCAGAGAGCTGATATGGATAGCGTGCCGCGAATTTGCCCATTTGAATGATGCCAAGCATTTCATCTACCCGGGCATCAATCTCCGATTTAGATTTGCCAGCAATCTTCAAACCGTAGCCTACATTTTGGGCAACAGTCATATTCGGGAAAAGTGCATAGGATTGGAATACCATACCGACATTGCGCTTATTCGGTGCGACGTTGGTGAGGTCTTTGCCATTAATGGTGATCGTGCCCGAAGTAGGGATCTCAAAGCCAGCGACCATACGCAATGTGGTGGTCTTACCACAACCGCTGGGACCAAGAAACGAGACAAATTCTCCCTGCTTCACTGAAAGGTTGAAATCTTCTACAGCAACGAAATTCATGAAAGATTTATGAATATGGGTAAGTTCAAGATGGGTCATGAGGTTATTGGTCCTATTCTTCGGTCACTTGTCGTTGCTGGCGTTGGTTGCGGCTGCTGAAATAGTTTAGCAGACCCAAACTGAACCAAGTTAGTGAATAGCTGATGATGGCAAGCGCTGCAGGTTCGTAGGCTTTGGTGAGACCAATGCGCACCATGTACGGTCCGAGCGCTGGGCGAACGAGAAAGTCCGCGAGGATGAGCTCACCCATTACCGTAGCAAAAGCGATCAGCGAACCGCTCAGGATGGCAATGCGAAGGTTCGGGATGATGACATCTGTCAGAACCTGGAACCAGCTTGAGCCGAGGCTTTGAGCCGCTTCTGTCAGAGTGCGCACGTCGATGGCGCGCATCCCTACATCCACAGCACGGAACATGTAGGGCATGGAGATAATGATGTAGCCTGCGATCATAAGGATATCGGTAGACCAACCACGCAAAGTCAGTTGTAAGGGCGGGCGCGAGAAGGTACGAATGAGACCAAAGACCAGCACGATGCCGGGGATGATGAACGGCAGGATAGTGATCACGTCCATCACTGGGCGGGCTTGCGGTACTTTCAGATACATCCAATAAACGGTGGGCACAAAAATGGATACGCTGATGGCAATGGTGATGATCGCCATGGTAAACGAGTAGCGGAAGCCCTGCCAGAAGCGCGGGTCAGCAAAGACCAACTGATAGGCTTTGAAACCCAGCACGCCGCGTTCCATACGCAAGGAAAAGTCAAACGTTCCATAGATGGGCAGGAAGAAATATAACAGGGCTGCAACGCCCCAAAAGATGGCGAATAAGTTAAGTCGTTTTCCGCTCATGATTTTGTCCACCGACTTGCTTGCTTTTGCAGAAGGGTATAGGCGACGATGGCAATGCTCATCACGATCACCATGCCAAATGCTAAAGCATAGCCTTCATTGGGGTTGCCCAGCACATCGCCGCGAATCTGTTGCCCGATGGCGATTGGGATAAGGTAGATACTTCCGCCAGTAAGAGCGCGCGCTGTTGCATACGCTCCAAATGCGTTCCCGAACAACAACAACATGGCGCCCAAAATAGAGGGCATCAAAACAGGAAGGGCAACATCACGCCAATATTGGAAAGGGGTTGCGCCCATATTTGTGGCAGCTTCGCGCCATTCATTGCGCAGCCCTTCAAGTGCCGGTGTGATGGTAAGGATCATTAGTGGAAATTGGAAATAGGTATATGCAAGGACAATGCCCCACATACTATAAAGCGTAAAACCATAATCATACGGGTTGAACGGGCAGACTTCCGCACCGTCGGCACCGGCGAAGCAAATGCCCTTAAGAAAAACTGTGATGAAGCCAAGCTGCCCAAGTGTGGCAATGAATGAGAAGGCTAATGGCACACCGCCAAAGTTGGCAGCCAACCCAGAGAAGGTGGAGATCAGAGTGCGCATCCAGCGCGGGGCGCCGCCGTGGGTAATGGAGTAGGCGACAAAAAAGCCGAACAATCCGCCTACAATAGCGGTGATAGCGCTAACCTGCAAACTGACAATATAAGATTTCAGCGTGAAGGGGTTGCTAAGGATGTTCATATTCGCAAGCGTGAATTCACCGTCTTGATTGGTAAATGCGCCAGTGAATAGATTTAAGGACGGTAGAATGAGGAAGATAAAAATAAAAAGGAAGAAGGGTAGAAAGCCAACCCAGTTCCATAGTGGATGTTCGCGCCAAGCCTTGCGTGGAGGTGTAGCAGATTCTTGACTCATGGGCAGGATACCTTAATATCTTAAATGTGACCCGGCTTTCGCCGGGTCACATTATTGACCTTACATGATGAATTACTTGATATCAAGACCGACAACGTTATCCCATTCGTTCTTGATCAGTTCGCGGGCAGCGCTGAGCTGGTCGCCACTAGGCACAACAGAGCTGGCGAGAACTGCGGGATCGGGCATCTTGGCAGCGATATCTTCCGGAACCACACCGCGTTCGAGCATGTCAGCGAGGCGGGCGGGAGCGCAGTAGCCCTTCATCCAGATCAACTGTCCTTCATCCGAGTACAGGAATTCCTGCCAGAGGCGGGCAGCCGCAGGGTTGGGCGCGTAGGCGCTCACAGCCTGGAGATAGAAACCACCCCAATTGACGGAAGCGGGGTAGACGATCTCAAGCGGCGGGTTGCCAGCAAAGGTGTCTTTGTTGGCAAGAGCCAAGTAGTTCCACTGGAAGGTAATGGGGGTTTCGCCCTTACCGATGGTACCGGTGTTGGCGATGAGCGGGAGCAGGTTGCCAGCTTCGTTCAACTGCTTGAAGTAGTCGAGACCGGGCTGGATGTCGTCGAGGGAGCCGCCACTGGCGAGAGCCGCAGCATAGACGGTTTGAGCAGCCTGATTGGAGGAGCGGGGGTCACCAGCGAGAGCGACTTGTCCGGCATATTTCGGATCGAGGAGGTCAGCCCAGTCCTGAGGAACATCGGAGACCACATCGAGGTTTACTTCGAAGACCAATACGCCGTTATAGTCGGTGTAGAAGTAGCCATCGGCGTCTTTAACACCATCGAGGGAATCCCAGGTTTCGACCTTATACGGGGCGAGCAAACCCTGTTCTTTGGCTTGCGGACCAAAGGCAGGTCCAACGTCGATCACATCTGGAGCCTGAGGACCTTTATTTTCTTTGTTGTCGATGATCGCCTGAATCTCATCGGCAGAGCCAGCATCGGGGGTAATGGAGTTAATAGTAATGCCATATTTGGTTTGGAAAGTGCTAATGGCTTCACCATAGTTACACCAGTCTTCAGGGAGGGCGATTACATTCAAGGTGCCTTCGGCTTTCGCAGCAGCAATCAGAGCATCCATACCGCCGCCATCTGCAGCAGATGTGGCAGTGCTCCAGTCATAGTTGCTGGCAGCGCCGCCGCCACATGCAGAGAGAACTGTGGCAGCAATCACGAACAGGGCTAGTAAATGATAAGCAAAATTCTTCGTACGCATCTCTTTCTCCTTATTTGTAGTGGATGGATCAAACGAACGAAATCACTTGCACTATCTTTATCTGGTCCCGGCACCTCCGTTCCATTAACAAACTGTTAACATTTTAGCATTATCAATATTCAAAGTCAAACCAGCTTTGGTTCGGCTTGAATGAATGACCAAAAAATTAAAGAGGTATTTCAAAATACTGAAGTATTGAAAAAATACCTGCAGAGAAAAGTGCGCTGATGGGAATGGTAATGAGCCATGCCGTCAAAATATCACCTGCCACCCCCCAGCGGACCTTACCAAATCGCTCCGATGCGCCTACACCAATAATTGAAGAGCTTACAACCTGAGTTGTACTAACTGGCGACCCAAGCAGTGAGGCAGTTAAGATCACAGCTCCCGATGTAAGTTGTGATGCAAAACTATGTACGGGGCGTATCTTATAGAATTTTCCGCCAAGGGTTCGGATCAAACGCCAACCACCCAGAATCGTTCCGAGTGACATTGCACTTGCGCTCGCTACGATCACCCAGAAAGGGACTGAAAACTCCTGCAGTACACCACCAATGATCAAACTCAAAACAATAATCCCTATCGTTTTCTGCGTATCATTTGTGCCATGGCTGAATGCAAGCACCATAGCCGTAAGAAGTTGGCTTTGTTTAAAAAAATTATTAATACTAGGGCTCGCATGACGCGCAAAAAAATAGATCGATCTTAAAACCAGAACACCTATCAGGAACCCGAGCAAAGGTGAGATAAACAATGCAGCCAATACCTTATATAAGCCTGAAATCTTAATGGCGCCCCAGCCTGATGATATCGCGGTCGCACCGATCAACCCGCCAACAAGGGCATGCGATGAACTGCTGGGAATCCCAAGAAACCAAGTGATGAGATTCCATATGATCGCACCAACCAGCCCAACGGAGAGAGCCTGGAGTGATAATGTTTCTGAAGAGACAATACCACCACCTACTGTTTTCGCGACGGTGACGCCAAATAGAAAAGGTCCAAAAAACTCAACCAGGGCAGTAATAGCCAGTGCCGCTTGTGGTCGAAACGCTCTAGAAGATATCATCGTGGCAACAATACTACTTGAATCACGCATTCCGTTTATAAAACCAAATATCAACGCAAGGATAATAACAAATCCCAAAGAAACGGATATTAACATCTTGTTATGTTTTCTTTACAACGACATCCGCAATGATGTTTGCCGCTTCATCGCCACGATCGGCAGCATTGGAAAGGTGCCGATAGACCTCACGCATCTTTAGCATTTCAACCACATGGTGAACATCTTCAGGTCCACTGAAAAGGTCTGCTACAGCTTCGCGGTAGACTGCTTCTACACGGTTCTCCAGCGCTTTGGCACGTTGGGCATGGTCTAGTGCCACATTTGGATTCTTGGGCAACCGTAATACACCCTGCCAAATTTCGTATGCTGCATCTTTTAATAATGAGGCGATCCGCTGCATAAATGGAGTCGGCTTAACATTGAGGATGACCATTTCTACTACAGTGGTATCGGCGTAATCGATCACATCATCAATGGAGCGGGAGAGGGCAAAGATATCCTCACGGTCAAACGGCGTGACAAAGGTGCGATTCAATTCATCGATCAGGATGCGGCGTACTTCATCTGCCTCTTTTTCCTTTAAGGACAGTTCTTCGGCGATCTCCGGATTTGCAGTTTCGAGATATTTGACCAGTAAGCGCAAGCCTTCAAATGAGATCTCTGCTTGTTCTTCAATCAGCTTTTGAAATTTATCTTCCTTGCGCTTAAAAATGCGAAACATCAATATTCCTTTTACCTTTCAAACCTATGGGATAGGCTCTAATATGCCAGCGATCAAACCGGGGAAGGCAGAACGGATCTTTTCATCGACATCCGGCGTGATCAGCGGAGTTGTATTGTTCGTCATAATATCTTTTGCCTTTTTCAATGCCTTGGCATGGGTATCGGTGGCGCCCTTCTTCTCCCAAATGCTGCGTGCATCGCGGTCGGCGATCTTGGTCATCACGGCTTCGGTCTTCATGCGGCTGGTGGTGTGTTTGGCAGTGATGAACGAGCCACCGGGTCCGATCTGTTTGATGAGGTCCACGCCCAGATCATCATCATTGAATGAGACACCGCGCTTCATGCGCTTCATCATTTGGGCAATTTCATCGTCGATGACGGCTTTGCCAAAATCGAAGGTTTTGAGCGCATCGATCAAGCCGCCAATGTTGAACATATCCATGCCGCCGAGTACACCGGCAATGCCAGACATGCCCGTCTCATACCCTGATTGTGCGTCGTTGAGCTTGGCATTGGTGAGCCCCACATAACCACCCGCGGGCACATTATAAAAACGCGCCATCTGCGCATACGCCATGTGCAACATACCGCATTCGATTGCACCGGAGGTATACGCGCCGGAGCGCATATCGGCAACGGTACCAAGCGTGGCATAGATGGTCGGTGTGCCTTCTTTCGTCATTTCCATCAGCATCAGCGCGGAGAGAAATTCCGCATTGCCCTGCACCAACGTCCCCGCCATAGACATGGGCGAGGTTAACCCGGCATTGGGCACAATGGTGGGGTAGACCGGCAACCCTTCTTTGGCAAAGAACATCACATTTTCAGTGGAGAGATGATCCATCGTCAGCGGGGCAACAACAGGGCAGTAGTGATGCGTGAGAAAGGGATGTTCTTTGTAAGCTTCTTCCCCACCGGCTACGATATACGCCAACTCCATGATGGAGCGCGTGTCTTTCATATCTGTAGTGGTGACCCGGATCGGTTTAAGACAATACTTGATGGATGGATACAGGCGCGAGATTGTGAATTGAGCCGCAGGCGCGTCATCTGCCAACGTGGAAATGGAGAACATGTCGTAGCCTGGCAGTTCGTTGATGAGGTGCGCGATCTGGGCAATATCGCGGGACTCGGCGCGTCTTTCTTTGCCGGTCACTGGGTCAATGATATCGGGCGCAGAACTCGCTGTAACAATGACTGGGCTATCCTGCGGTATCGTCTTGTCAAATTTCGGGTCGCGCCCGTGGAAGGTGAAAGATGGCGGAACCAACTTGCGATATTTTTCGACGACAGCCCGCGGGAACTTGACTCGCTCCTCTTCGACCACACAGCCATGCGCCTTGAAAAGCTCGCGTGCGGGAGCATAGCGTACCTTTAAGCCAACCTCTGCTAAAATTTCAAGCGAGGCATCGTGGATTTTTTCAACTTGTTCCTGAGTCAGTAAATTTGCAAATGACATGGGTTCCATCCTTATAAGATAAATTATTCAACGAGTGATCGTTTGATCTTTTTTCGTTCCAATTTTTTATGAGGCAATATCTTTTGTGCAAGTTGCTGGCTGCTCTTAACCAATGCGTTGTTCATCAATGGGCTGTCTTTCGGTAAGGTCAGGAATTTCCGAATGGTATGGAAGCGATCTCCACGATATTCCATACGTTCGATGCGGACGGTACGTGCCAACCCCTGAATCTCCTGCACGGGGAACATCTCCAGCCCGGAGCGTGTTACCTTGAGCGAGGCTGCTGCGATTGCAAAACGGATGATATCTTCCAACCCCCAGCCGTTGAGATAGCCATATACAAACCCGGAAGAGAATGTTGCTCCCGCACCAGAGGCATCCACCGCTTTCACTTTGGGCGCGTACGCACGGATGATCTCGTTACCCTGCACTACCATGCAGCCCTGGCTCGCCATGGTAATGATGGCGGTCTGAATGCCTGCTTTGATCAGTTTGCGCGCCGTACCCAACATGGCTTGGCGTTTGCCGATCTGCGCGGCATCCGTCACTGCCTGGCAGACTGTGACCATGCCAGCATACTTCTTTAGTAAGTCTGGGTTTTGATGCCCATGTTCAAAGTTCAAAAAGACAGGCACATTATGTTTCTTGGCTTCTGCCATGGCGCGGACAATATATTCACCGTCGTACCAATCGACATAAAGCAATTGTGCATTCTTGATTAAAGACAAGTTGGCGGTTGAAAGTGTATCGAGAATCTCTTTCGAACGTTGCCAAAAGTAGGTGCGTGCGCCTTTCTTATCAGATACGTTCACTTCCAAGGGTGTCTTATATTTATCGGTCACACGTACTTCGCCCTGAACGCCAAGTTCCTTCAACTTATCTGCAACGTATTTCCCAAGCAAATCTTTGCCTACTGCCGTCCCGATCATTGCAGAAGGCACACCCCACTGGCTGAGATTGCAGGCAATGATGGCGGCATCATCATACACATAGTCGCTGACCTGATGCACAATGGCACCCGTGTTTAGCTTAGGCAGTTGGTCCAGTGACATAATGTACACGGGCGTTAACATGCCAAAGCCGACATATGCAGGAGGAGAAAGTTTTTTCTTTGCCATTTTTTGACGATGGACGATAGTCCGTTGACCATGGACAACAATCGTCCATCGTCAACGGTCCATGGTCTAGGATTTCAATTTCTCACTTTTCGGGTCAACCAGCACATTGGCAGTCACTTCTGCTTCGAGATTGCCTTCAATAAGTTCAATGGTGAAGCGATTACCCTTCACTGCCAATTCAATGGGAAGATAAGCATACAGAATATTCTTCTTAACTGTAAAACCATAACCGCCGCTTCTTACGCGGGTAACCAGTGTATCACCATGATAGACCGCTTCACCACCATAAATTTGCACAAATTCTTCGGTCCCGCTCAAGGTTAATGTGCAGAGTTTGCGGGTTAACCCATCGGCTTTTTGCTTCACCAATGCATCTCGACCAATGAAGTCACCTTTTTCTAAATCCACACAGAAACCGAGACCTGCTTCATATGGTGAAGTGCTAGGTGTAATATCGGTAGTGAAATACTTGAAACCTTTTTCGAGGCGCAACGGGTCAAGCACCTTATAACCACCGAGCTCCATGCCGAATTCTTTACCAGCTTCGATGAGCATATCCCACACCATGGTGGCGCGGTTGTTGGGAATGTACAACTCCCAACCCAACTCGCCGGCATAACTGACGCGCTGCGCCAGCACCTTCACACCGTTGATGATAATAGGTTTTGTGGTCAAATACGGATGCGCTTCATTGGAAACATCGCTATCAGAAATCTTCTTCAGAACATCACGCGCCTTCGGTCCCCACAAAGCAAGACAGGCATATTCCTGTGTA
>JBDKJK010000090.1:0-2718 GCA_039796675.1 Chloroflexota bacterium | reverse complement strand
CCACCGCGGCTGTGATTGGTCACTGTTGGACGATCTTTGCAGGCTTTCGCGGCGGCATGGGGCTTGCTACGGCAGGCGGCAGTATTCTGGCGGTTAATCCGCTGGCGTTTTTTATCTGTTTGGGGTTATTGATTCTGCTTGTGTTGGTTGTCCGTCACTCAGCGCGCGCAAGCGTCTTTGCAGGGATTCTGATCGCGCCGGTCTTGTGGCTGTTTAATATTCGTGATGTTGCCTTTTGGGTGGGGCTTGGCGCGGGAGTGGTCATCGCCGTCCGCTTTTTGATCGATTGGAATCGCAAGTATCGTGAGTTGTGGCTGGATCGAGAGAAGAAAAGTTAACAGGGAGAAAAGGCTTGGAAGGGCTGGCAGGTGTCGGCGGAGAATGAAGCGTTAAACAAAAAAGGACGAGGTTCTCGTCCCTTTTATTCGCCAGCCAACCAGCCTAAAATCCCTTTTCTCGGCACGGTTTCTTCAACCCTTGGCATTTGCAGCAAGACGACGGAGATGTTGTCGTGCCCGCCGCGTTCGTTGGCAAGGTTTACAAGGGTTTCGGCAGAAAGCTTCAGATCACGTTTGTTGCGAATGATATCGCGGATTTCGTCATCCCAAACCAGGTCGGTCAGACCGTCTGTACAAATCAAAATGGTGTCACCTGGCTCAAGAGGAAAGCCCTGATTGTTCAGAGATTCTTCGTCGTCTTCTGCGTTGTCGATGCGTAAACGAAAATCCACTTCGGGCAGGCGAATGCCGCCCAGATGGCGACGGATGACATGAACGTTCGGGTGGTCGCGCATCTGGTCGGGTGTGATGATTCCTTTTTCAAGGGCTTCTTGCACCCAGGTATGGTCGATGGTCAATTGCTGAATGAATTTTCCGCGTAAAAGATAGATGCGCGAGTCGCCGACATAGGCGGTAAAAAGTTTGTTCTCAATGATCCACACACAGGCGCAGGTTGCGCCCATGCCTTGCTCCTCTTCTTTGCCTGCTGAATGGGTTGCAATTGCCTGGCTGGCATCGTGGATGGCATTTTCAAGAATTTTGATCGGTTTGCGTGCATTGCTTTCCGCCACATGCATACTGATGTAATTAACCGCCAGTTCGGCAGCCACTTCACCCGCGCGATGCCCGCCGATGCCATCTGCCACCACGGCAAAGATCGATGGGCGCGTATCCTCTTTGGCTAACTGGAACGACGAAATAGCATACCGGTCTTCGTTGTTCTTGCCAGAAAGACCCGCATGGCTAAGAGCGGCTACGTGCAGGTGACCAAGCGTAGTACGAATCATTCTTCGGGTTTCAAGAGAGTGATCTTAGGAGTCTGCGGTAATGGGGAATTCCGCAGCATGAAACGATATCTTAATTGACCAAAGTTTACCATATCCCCATGCTCCAATCGGCAGCCTTCGCGGGGGATCGGCTCGTAATTAACCCAGGTACCGGTAATCGATTGAACATCCTGCAAGAGATAACCGCCATCATCTGTGGCACGGATGCGCGCATGCACCGACGAGATCGAGGGGTCATCCAGGATCTGTGTGCATTGCACCGGGTCGGTGCCGATCACGATCTCCTTGCCATTCAGGGCTATCGGCTGGATGGCGGCTGGCAGCCCATCGGCTTGGATGCGGATCAGCAAAGCCGCCGCCTCCACCTCCGACGTTTTGTCTGCTTTTGCTTTCCTCGGCTTGGATTGCCGTTTGGGCTTTTTCTCTTTTGCCGTGGGTTCAGCCTGTTCTGCCAATGCTGCAATCGACTGGGTTAATGGGTCAGTTTGCACGCGACGTTCCTCTTGCATGGCACGCAGGGAGAGGAAGCGCAGCCTCCCACTGAGGAGGATGGCAAAGAGCACAAGACCCGCAAGCACGATCGCGCCAAAGGTTAGTTGGGTGCGATATTTTGCAAGGAAGGCAGCCGGTCCGCTGGGCGGTTTGATAACGGTGACAAGCACAGGCAACGGCATGCTGGTCTTGCTTAAGCCGAGCACATCCACCGCTTCCACGGTTAGTTGATGTTCACCGCTGAGGGTGTAGGATTTCAGATCCCAATTGAATTTAGTGAAGGGTTCTGAGGTGATCTCGTCCATTAAGACGCCATCTACATATAGGGCGGTGCGTGTGAGCGGACGTTCGAATCCATCTGGAAATTCGATGATGATCTCGATCTCTTGTGACTCGGGCAGTAATAGTTCGGTATTAAAGGGATCATCTTCTGGCGCGCGGCGTGTAATCTGTAAAGAAGGTACAACCGGGAATGGGTTAGGCGGCTGGATGTTTAGGTTGAACATCTGCGCGGGCGAGGTGATGGTTCCTGTGGAAGGCAAGCCCACTTGCAATACGAGGTTGTGGTCGCCTGAGGCGTTTAGCCGAGACGTGTAGGATAGATTGTAAATACGACGCAGGGGCGAGAAATAAATTTCAGGGTCGGGGAAGCGTTCTTCGCCAGAGAATTGGAACATGCTGCCGCCGGTTTGAATGGCGAGGTTGTTGAAGACGGCGGCGCTAGTAGTGGTGAAGGTGGTGTTCGCATCTACATACCAGACGAAGACGCGGATCTTGTTTTCGATGGCACGTTGGATTAACGGCTCGAGCGCTGCCGCCAGATTGGGATCTTGCATTTGTGGTGTGACGAAAAGGATGGCGCGCTTGACCCCGATGCGCGGTGTTTGGGCGCTGACTACATCCAGCGCGATGGTGAGCGATTGTAGGTTGGGTGTTGCCGT
>JBDKJK010000089.1:0-2681 GCA_039796675.1 Chloroflexota bacterium | reverse complement strand
AACATCTTCCGCTTCTCCATGTCTGGTTCCGAAGTGTCCGCGTTGCTCGGGCGTATGCCTTCTGCGGTGGGTTACCAGCCTACTCTCGCCACTGAAATGGGTGAGTTGCAGGAACGCATTACCTCCACTCGCACCGGTTCCATCACTTCCATGCAGGCTGTGTATGTGCCCGCAGATGACTATTCCGATCCCGCTCCTGTGGCGACCTTTACCCACTTGGATGCGACCATCGCGCTCGAACGCTCCATTGTGGAAAAGGGTATTTACCCCGCCGTGGACCCGCTCGCCTCAACCTCCCGAATTCTTGATCCTAACATCGTGGGCGAAGAGCACTACCGGACAGCTCGCGAAGTGCAGCGCGTTCTTCAGCGCTATAAGGACTTGCAGGACATCATCGCCATTCTCGGTATCGACGAACTCTCCGAAGACGACAAGCTCGTTGTATCCCGCGCTCGTAAGATCGAACGCTTCTTCTCCCAGCCCTTCTTCGTGGCAGAACGCTTCACTGGTATTTCTGGCAAGTACGTTTCCATCAAGGAGACCGTCCTTGGCTTCCGCGAAATTCTCGACGGCAAGTGTGATGACCTGCCCGAGCAGGCTTTCATGATGGCTGGCACCATCGAAGACGTCCGCGAACGCGCTGAGAAACTGGCAAACGCGTAATCAATTATGAATTACGGATGACGAATTACGCAACACGTAATTCGTCATCCGTAAGAGAAAACCCCAATGACCATTCGTTGTGAAATCGTATCGCAAGACCGCACAGTGTTCACAGGTGATGTGGACATTGTTGTGCTTCCCGGCGCGGGCGGAGAAATGGGCATCTTGCCCAAACACGCGCCTGTATTGACTACTCTGAAATATGGCTTTATCCGTGTTCGCAAAAACGGCGTGGAGGAAGTATTTGCTGTGGCTGGCGGCGTTGCCGAAGTGCAGCCTGATATTGTCACCATTCTTGCAGATGCTGCTGAAAATGTGGCAGAGATCGACGAGAACCGTGCTGAAGCTGCCCGCAAGCGTGCCGAAGAAATTCTCAAGAAGGGCGTCCCTGCTGATAATGATGCCTATCTTGCCATGGAAGCCGCCCTGCGCCGGTCTACCCTGCGTTTGGATGCGGTTCGCCGCTATCGCAAGGGCGGATCGAATATCCACATTTCGGAGAATTAAAACCTAGTGTTTTCAATGTTCTCGAAAGACCTGGGTATTGACCTAGGTACCATGTTCACGCGTTTCGCCGATAACAGCAATGTGTTATTGGAGGAACCCACCATCGTTGCTATTGAAGTGGAAGATCAAAAAATGGTGGCGGCAGGCATTGAAGCGCGCGACATGTTCGGCAAAGTGCCAGAGAGCATTGAAGTTGCCCGTCCGCTGCGGAATGGGGTGATCGCAGATTATGAAATTACCGAAACCCTGTTGGCATACCTGCTTCAACGCGCCAGTGGCGCCATGCGCATCTTCCGCCCGCGGGTGATGGTCACTGTGCCATTTGGTGTCACAAGTGTAGAACGCAGAGCCGTCTACGAAGCGGTGATGGAAGCTGGTAGCCGCGAAGCGTATCTTATTCAACAGCCTTTGGCTGCAGCCATTGGTATCGACCTTCCGATTAACTCTCCTTCTGGCAATATGATCATTTGTCTTGGCGGTGGTTGTACCGAAGCAGCCGTGATGGCAATGTATGGAATTGTCGCTGCCGATACGTTGCGCCTCGGTGGCATGGATCTAGACGACGCCATTGTCAATTATGTGCGCCGCAAGTATGGCGTCATTATCGGGCAGCAAACGGCTGAGCAGTTGAAAATTCGAATTGGCGCGGCTGTTCCACAAGATATTGAAAACAGTATGGAAGTGCAAGGGCAAGACCAGGTCACGGGTCTGCCGCGCCCGGTCACATTGACCACGGGCGAGATCGTGGAAGCCCTGCAAGAACCCTTGAAGCAGATCGTTGAGTCAGGTCGCAAGGTGCTCGAAAAGACTCCGCCTGAACTAGTTTCAGATATCATTGACCGCGGTGTAGCCTTATGCGGTGGCGGTGCGCTCTTGCGCGGCGTTGATAAGCTGCTCACCAAATCTCTAGGCATTCCCGCCTACCTAGTGGATAACCCGCTGACCTGTGTAGTGCAGGGCGCATCCAAAGCCTTTGGCATGTTGAATGTGATCCGCAGGAATTTACCTCAAGTGTAAAAGTAAGCGACTTCCAGAACGGAAGTCGCTTACTTGTTTGTGCTCTCGTTACGCATACCCCTTAAGGAAACTTTGGCACTGTGTCTCGATAAGGTTTCGGCAAGCTAACCATCAACTCAGCAACTAGGGCGGGGACGGCGAAATCATCCAACCAGAAAAATGAAAAGGAGTGGAAAACTGCTTGGGATTTGCGCACACCCTCCGGGCAGTCTCCAGCGTCAGGTGTGTGTTGTTTTAGGCAATATTTTTCACCCAAGCTTCCTGCTATATTTATATTTCCTCTGAAATTCACGACGTTGTTTTGTAACTTCATATAGAACAATTCCCGAGGTTGTACCTAGATTTAGGCTTTCAATCATTCCAAACATAGGAATACTTATACACATCTCGCTATGCTTTATTGCAAGGTCGCTAATTCCTTTTGCCTCATTTCCAAACCAAACGGCTAATTTTTTATGAGTGTACTTGCCTTCATGCAAGATTACATTTTTTCG
>JBDKJK010000088.1:0-2745 GCA_039796675.1 Chloroflexota bacterium | reverse complement strand
AAGATAAACATGCCGCTTGCCAAAGTCAGGGCAGCGCCTGTAAGGGTCAACAAAGTGGGTATCTCACGCCAAAAGAGATACCCCAGCAAAATATTAATGGGGAGCGAGGTATATTCAAACGGAGCCACTACCGAGGCTTGGGCAGAACTATATGCGCGGTTCATAAAGTAAGCCCATAGACTCCAGATGAGCCCAAGCCCGCACATAATGGAAAAATCCAATGGAGTTGGAATGGTCCAGGCGTGGAATAAAAAGCCAACGCTTGGGTGCGCATTCGGAATTTCACCCACGGCCGCTGCCAGCGGAGAAAACACAAAAGCCGAAATCAAATAAACCCATGAACTGAAATATGCCATCGTGGCGCTGCTATCAGCAGATTTCAACTTTCGGGTAAGAATCGCTGTCAGGGCATAGAAGAGGATCGAGATTAAAACAAAGAGCGTGCCCTCGTTGAAGCGGGTGGAGCCGGGCTGTACGATCAAGAGAATCCCTGCAAACCCTACGATCAAAGCCAGCCAGCGTTGCAGTTCCACTTTTTCAGCGAGCATGAAGACCGATAGAACGGTGATCATCAATGGCGCAGAAAAACGAAGCGCTTCCACATCCGCAAGCGGCAGGGCGGCAAGACCCATCATGTAGGTAGTGTAGGAGAGGAAGAGGAAAAATCCGCGCACATATTGGGTGGTGCGATGATTGGTGGTTGGCAAGCCTTTGCCGCCTTCGAGCCGAAAGAAAAGGACGGTGATGGGCAGGGCAACCAGACTGCGCACGGTAACGATCTGTAATACGGAATAATTGCCCCCGATCCATTTGACGGCGGCTGCCTGGGTGGACCCAATAAGCAGCGCCAGCACGAGAAAACCAATGCCCTTTAAGTTTGAAGTATTTTGCATGGATCCTTTTGTTTATCAAGCATAATTGTAGGATAGTTTTCAATTGTTATTGATTGAGCAGGCAGGTGTCCTATCTCAAACGGGCTTCTTCGTCCAAGTCTTCTTGAGTGATCTCTCTGCCTTTGTAATAATATTTCATATCGTCTTCGCTGATCTCGCGCAGCACCTTGCACGGATTCCCAACCGCCACCGAGTTGGCGGAGATGTCCTTCGTCACTATGCTGCCCGCGCCGATAACACTATTCGCGCCGATGGTCACGCCTGGGGTAATCACGACGCCTGCGCCGATCCAGCAGTTATCTTCAATTTTCACGGGGTCGCAGTACATATATTCGCGGTAATTCGGGTTGATGGGATGTCCCACCGTGGCGATGGTCACGTTGGATCCAAACATCACTTTGTTCCCGATAATGATCTTGCCATCATCGACAAAATTACAGTTGAAGTTGATGTAACAGCCTTCACCGATCTCGATATTCGTTCCGTAGCAGAAATAGAACGGCGGCTCGATCCACGCTTTGGTTTCGCGCCCGAAGATTTCGGTCATGAGTCGGAAGCGTTCTTCCAAGGTGTCTGGGCTGGTGGCGTTGAAGGCGATCATCCGGCGCTTGGCATTGGTACGGTCTTCGGGCAAGCCTTCTACATAATCGGTGAACAATTTTCCTGAGGCAATTCTTTCTCGCATGGTCATGGTGGATTTCTCCTCATGTTTTTATAAAGTGACTGTCATCTTAAAGATGACAGTCACTTATGGTTTATTCGGTCACTTCAAATTCAGCGTGGAGAGAGGCTTGGGAATCTGAACCAGCCCAAAGGTCGAAGGAGGCGGGGTCTTGAATCCATTTGCCAGCGTTCGTGCTCCAGTAAGTCAATTCATTCGCGCCGAGGTTGAAGGTCACGGTCTTCTTTTCGCCAGGCTGCAAGGTGATTCGCTCGAAGCCTTTCAGTTCGCGGATGGGACGGGTGTCGGTTCCATATTTTTGGTGGATGTAGAGTTGTGCCACTTCGTCGCCTGCCACTTTGCCCGTGTTGGTTACATCCACGCTGACGGTGAGACTCGCGCCAGCTTTGATCTTCTCGGAAGATATTTTGAGGTTGGAAAATTCAAAGGTGGTGTAACTGAGACCAAAGCCGAAAGGGTAAAGCGGCACGGGCAGACCGTCCCAATAGCGCGGGTTGTACATGGGGCTGCCTTCGGGCGAGTGGGTCATGTTGCGAGCATAGTAAAGTGGCGCGTGACTGCCCTTGCGCGGGAAGGTGACGGGAAGTTTGCCGCCAGGGTTCGCATCGCCGAAGAGGATGTCTGCCACGGCGTTGCCGCCTTCGGTGCCAGGCTCCCACGCTTCAAGAATAGCGGGGACGTTTTCGGCTGCCCAGTTAATACTGAGCGGACGACCATTCAACAAAACCAACACAACCGGTTTGCCAAGTGCAGAGACGGCTTTGAGCAATTCCTCCTGCCGCCCGGGTAAATCGAGTGAGGCGCGCGAAGCGGCTTCGCCTGCCATAATATAGGTTTCGCCAAGCACCATAATGATTTGGTCTGCGCCGCGAGCAACTTCTAAAGCAGATTGAAAAGCTGCTTCAGAGTCCTGTGGAGTTTGGGCGGGCTTGCTTTCTTCTCCAGCCATCATACTTTCAAACCATGAAGGAATGTCGCGTCGAATCTCTGGACCCGAGGCATAGGTTACTTCGGCGTTCGGCAACTTGGCGCGGATTCCTGCAAGCACTGTGACTGCCGCAGGCGTATGACCGAACACCATCCATGAGCCTTCGGTGGCTGTCATGGAATCGGCAACGGGACCAATGACTGCGATTTTCTTGATGTCTTTGCTCAACGGCAGAAGTCCGC
>JBDKJK010000087.1:0-5005 GCA_039796675.1 Chloroflexota bacterium | reverse complement strand
GCCATCACCACCTCGATCTTGCTGATGAACGAGTCTAGGTCTGCAATGGAACAGGGCATTGTACTTGGCATCATCGTCGGCATTATGTTATTCACCTATCTGCTGTTGCTTGGCGCAAAACAGGTTACACACATTATTGGGGAGAATGGGAATAAAGTGATGCTGCGTTTGATGGGATTGATCGTGATGGTGATTGCGGTGGAATTTTTCTTTGCTGGTTTAACGCCCATTGTGCGGAAGATGCTTTCAGGCGGCTAAAGATCTGAGCGCTGAAACAGTCATCCGTTCAGACACTGTTTCTTAAAAACACTTTTAGACACGGACAACACGGATTGCACTGAGTTTCACCTGTCTGCCGACAGTGCAGGCGGAAAGCCATTTGAAAAAGAGGCTCTTTCCGTATCTTCTGTGTAATCCGTGTACCAAAAGAAAGAGATACAGACTTTAAGGAAGAGGTGGGAGAGTTTCGTCGTAAAGCCACGCGTTGAAGAGGTCGTCGAGTTGTTGCCCGCTTAAGTCTTCGGCAACGGTGATGAAATCTTCGGTGGTGGCGTTGCCGTATTTGTAGCGGCTATGATACTCACGCAAAATTTCAAAGAAGGTTTCGTCGCCCACTTCCACGCGCAAGGCATGGACGGTAAGCCCGCCGCGCAAGTAGACGCCGCCATTAAAAAGGTCGTTGGGCGCAGGGCTACCGGGCGGGGGATAAAAATCGGAATAGGCGTCTACTTCGTTGTACACTGCTGTCACCCAATTCTTAAGCCCTTCTTCACCATAATCGTATTCCACCCACAAGGCTTCGCCGTAGGTGGCAAAGCCTTCGTTGAGCCAGATGTCACTCCAATCGGCAACGCTGACCGAGTCGCCGAACCATTGGTGGGTTAACTCATGCGCAACAACGGCTTCTGTGCCTTCAATGTCTTCAAGGTCGATCATGTCGATGCCGAAGATGGAGAGGGTTTGGTTTTCGAGCGCTGCACCAAATTCGGTATCCATAACGAGCGCGCCGTAAATCTGAAATGGATAAGGACCGAACAGTTCGCTGAAGTAATCGAGCATTTCACCTTGTCGCGCAAACGGTTCGTTGATATTTTCGGGCAGGCTGGCGGCGTAGTAATTGCGGATGGGAATGCCACCAGCGGACTCCATTGTTTCGGTATTGAAGTCATTGATGTTGATGGTAGTCAGGTAGCTCGCCATCGGGGTGTTGATGCCAAAGGTATAGGTGGTGGTGTCGCCATTATCCACTTCATCTTCGATCAACCCGTTGACAGCAACTTCATACGGCTCTGGCACAGTGACGATGACCGTGTAGGTAGCTTTATCAAGTGGATGATCATTGACGGGGTAAAAACTGGCTGAGCCATCGGGCTCGCTTAAGACAAAGATGCCGCCATCGTAGGCGATCCAGCCGGTTGGAAAAGGCAGGGCTTGGGAGGTCATAGGAGCCGGAACACCCTGATAAGACACTGAAACTGTAAATGCCTCATCTTTGGATAAATCTTGAGCAGGGATAATGGTCAGTTCCTGTTCGTTTCTTTCAAACTCAGCCGCTTCTTCGTTGACCTCAATACTGGTGATCTCAAACCCGGCAAAATCCAGGTTGAAGCGACTCAAGTCTTGTGTGGCAATGGCTTCGATGGTGGTTGTGGCTTCGAGTTCGCTGGTGTCTACGTCAAGGACTTGAATATTAAGGGTATAGTGTTGAGTGTCGTAGCCACCGTTACCGAATTCAGGATAAAACGAGTCACCCATGCCTATCTCGCCTGCCAATGAGTCGGCAGGGAGTTCGGTTGGGGCTTCGGTGTCTTGCTCTGTTGGTTCGGCGGTTGGAATATCTGTCGCCGTCAGTGGGATGGGCGTTGGCGTTAGCGATTGACAGGCAACAATGGTAAGAAGTGCAAGAGATGGTATCAGGAGTTTTCGTTTCATCATGTTTTTTTGGAGGGAGTACATTGCAAATCGTTTTTTATTCCTCATTATTGACCTTCCCATTCCAACATAAACTGATCCAGGAATTTCACCATCACATCATGGCGTTCTTCTGCAATGCGTTTGGCAGTAGCTGTGTTCATGCGGTCTTTGAGAAGGAGTAATTTTTCGTAAAAATGATTGATGGTTGCGCTTTTGCTGTTCTTGTATTCTTCAAAGCTGGCGTGCATTTTGGGTGGAGAGTCTGGGTCGTACATGGGGCGATTTTTGTAGCCGCCATAGGCGAAGGCTCGTCCGATGCCGATGGCGCCGATGGCGTCTAAACGGTCTGCGTCTTGGACGATAAAGCCTTCGAGCGAGTCCATTTTGTTTTCGACACCAGCGCCTTTGTAAGAGAGGTGCATAATGATTTTGCACACATTGTCAGTGATGGCTGAATCTACATGGTTAGAATCAAGCCAGGCACGGGCACGATGCGGGGTTTCATCGCCTGCTTCGTTGAACTTCCAATCATCCAAGTCGTGAAGAAGCGCGGCGAGTTGGACGATGAACGAGTCTGCTTTTTCGATCTCGCAGATGGCGATGGCATTCTTCCACACGCGGTAAATATGCCACCAATCGTGCCCTGAAGAATCATCTGAAAATTCTTTGCGAATAAAATCGGCGGTTTGTTGAATGAGTGTCATATCACCAGCCGCGCAGAGACGTGAGCTTGATGCGGATCGCAGTGGAGTATTCTTGCCCAAACGCTTCGGGGTCTGACTTCAAGCCTGTGATGCCGGTGCGGTATTTACGCAGGTAGGCAGGTGTTTTGTTGGCACGTGGGGCTTTGGGGTCGATCTTGGCGGTGCCTTTGAAAATAATCAGATCTTCTTCGCCTTTTGGGTCAGCGGTATTGAAGTGCAAGGCAACATTCGGGTTATTTACAATATGTTTGAGTTTAAAAGCACTGGGCTGGCTAAAGATAAGCACCGAGTCTTCTTCAAAAATAAACCAGACCGGGCGCGGCTGGGGCGCTCCCGTTGAATCGACTGTGGTGAGCCAGATGAAATATTCCTGCTTTAAATGCTTTAGTGCCTTACGCCCGAGTTTCGATTTAAGATCGATCATTGCTCCTCCATATTTTTTTCAATATCACCTAAGAGACCGTTTCTTAAGTACAAGGATTTGACGGGCACTTGCACCAAACGCAAGTGGGTGTAGCACGGAGTGGAATCCATGCCAGCTATGTCTTAAAAAGAGTTAAGCACTCGGTCTCTATCAAAACCAATCTATTTTTCATTATAAACGAACAGGCTGGGCATACCGCCCAGCCTGTTCTTGCGTAGGAAATATTTTTTCATGGTCATTCATTTCTTTTCAGGAACAAGAGCATCAACACAACAATATTTATGGCGGTACCAAACGGCAGGTACCACAACCCCAGCACAGCCATAACGAGCAAGGCACTACGCCCCCACGGCTGCTGAGTGACGAACCCAGCCAGTACAGCCAGGGTAGAAAACCCATACGCCACAAAGATAACTTTCATAAAGGTTGAGCGTGGGTCAATGCCAATGGAAGCCACAAGCCCAGCCCACGGTCCGAGTTGACCGGCGTACTCACCATCTGTAGGTGTGATGTAATCGCCAACGCTCAAGGCATGGGCACCATCGAAGAACATATACCCGGCGGTTAGAACAATAAGGAACGTGATAATCCACTTCATGGGTTAGTTTGATCTTCAACCAAGGCGTTGACTGTTTTGAAGATCACGCCGCTCTCCTTTACGCTTTCAAAGTACACAATGCCTGGCGGATCTCACCAAGGTGATAGGCAGAATGCACCACAATAGATAACGCGCCACCCATTGTGTCTTCATTCCATGCCGGGTTATGTGTAAAAAGGTGGGTCATGCGGCTGTAGGCATCATGGAGTTTTGCCTTATACATCTCCCATTCTTCTGGCGTTACTTTTTCTACAGTTCGCCAAATTTCGCCCCAGTCTCGCGGACTGTGATCCCCTTGCAAAGCAAAGCGCTCAAAAGATTCGATAAAGAACGTGGCATGTGCCACTTGGGCGGCGAGCGAGGCGCATTTATTCCCAACAGGAATGGATGCCTCGGCAGCAGAGACGGTATCTAGCGTTTCGAACAGGGAGGTGCCCTTATCCAGATAAATCCCGTGATGTTTACTTTCGAAGGTCTCCTCCATTAATTGAAGTAGGTTCTTTCTAAAATCTTCCGACATTTACTCTGCTCCTTCATAAGCCGATTTTATCCACGCAACCAACTCAGCATCCACTTCCTTCACATCGGTCAATGCGACGATGTAATTGCACATACTGCCTTTGGGCTGCTCCACCAACCGCGCATTTTTCTTTAAGTCTTTGGCATTGAGCCCCACTTCAAATCGCGTGTTGGTCTTGGGTCCGATCATGGCAAATTGTTTCTTACGCCGCAGGCTCACATAGCCTTTCTTTGGTGCCACCTCAAATTCCCCAAACTTGGTGATCGCTTTCATCAAAGCTTCATGAATGGGGCGTTGGGCGGCTTTTGCACTGGTATAAATTTCATCGAGCACGGCATCTGCACTTTTACCTTCGGCAGCGCTGGCTCCATCTGATTTCAAGATAGCATGTACAAGGGCGTTCGCGTCGCCATGCCCAAGCCCAAGTTTTTCCTTGAACATATCGCGCAGCTCACCGTGCTTGGTCAACCCGCTTTTTTGGGCGAGTACAGCAAGTTCTGGCAACGATTTCCCAGTCTTCTTTTGGATGTTATCAAGCTGGGTCTGAACAGCCTTATCAAGTGAACTCATGGTTATCTCCTTCGGCATTGCGAAACATTACGACACGCACATTATAGAACAAATTTTCTGTTTTCACAACCTTTGATACAGACCGGTTCACCCTACGAAAGTACTATTTTTTACCCTCAGGCGCATCAAAGATTATGCTCACCTGTTACAGTACTTAACCTAAGTTGCTACCTTGAGAATTATGTCGAAAATCCAAAACCATAGCCGCGAATTACACGAATTTTCACGAAAACATGTCCAAAAATTCGCGTGAATTAGCGAAATTCGCGGCAAAG
>JBDKJK010000086.1:0-3094 GCA_039796675.1 Chloroflexota bacterium | reverse complement strand
CATCAAACCGATATCAACAGACTGGATATTTTCGGCTTTCAAAGCATGCGCAAGGGCATGATCTGCTTTTTGGGTAATACCAATGGAATAGGCGAAGTCGTTGCCCGAGCCGATGGGCACGACGCCCATTACGGGTCGTTTCTCTGCCGGTACCTGCATCAGTCCATTCATCACTTCATGCACCGTGCCATCGCCTCCCATGGCAATGACCATGTCATAGCCTTCTTCTGCGGCTTGTTTAGCGAGTTCAATGGCATGTGACGGGTAGACCGTTCCGCTCCAGGTGAGCTCGCCTTTGAATTCCTGCGCAATCGGGCGCAGATTGTTGGCGGTCTTCCAGGCACGTCCCATGTCTGCCATGGGGTTGAGGATGAGTTTAACTTTACGGGGCATGAGTTGTCTCCTGACCTTGTTTTTGGTTATAACCCCCGCTGGCGAACTTTGTTACCCGAATTAGCCGTCCTCTTTTACACGGATCGGGTTTAGCCTGCCAGTGATTCCCTTGGCAATGGAGAAGCTGCCACGGTTGTGTTTCTTTGCATAATACAAGGCTGAGTCCGCAGCACGGATCAGGTCACTGGGATTGTTGGCATGGAGCGGGTAGATCGCGATGCCGGCAGTGAGCCCCAATGGCAGTTCTTTTTCTTTTGGAAAGTTAAAACGGTATTCCCGCATCAGGTCGATCACCTTTTGCGTGACAACCTGTGCCGCTTCGAGGTCGGTGTTGCGCATCACTAGGGTGAGTTCATCGCCGCCATAGCGCGCAAGGAAATCAGAACCGCGCATCCGCTGGGCGAGAAAGTTGAAGAGCGAATAAAGCAATTCATCGCCTACATTGTGACCAAAGGAGTCATTCACAGCTTTGAAACCATCCATGTCCATCATCACCACGGCGAAGGGCATTTGGGTTTGCTGGGCGAGCCGCCATTCTTCTTGAAGGCGTTCATCCAGTGCACGGCGGTTAGGAAGCCCCGTAACACTGTCTGTATTTGCCATTTGTGAAAGACGTTTGTACAGGCTGGCATTGAAGATCGCCACGGCCGCCTGATCTGCCAACAGGCTCATTAGGCGCAGTTCTGAACGTGTGAATTTGCCTATTGTGCTTCTGGAGAGATTTAACACACCTAAAAGCTCATCCTTAAATTTGAGCGGGATGCCGATCATCGAACCAGACCAGTTTTCGGGGTAGCCTTTATATAGTGGGTGGTTCAATACATCTTCGATGATGATCTGTCGGCTTTCTTTCATGACCGTATTTGTCAGTCCGTCGCGCCGTGGGCTGGTGACGGGTTGGTTGCGCATTCCCTGATTATTAAGCGATGCACCAAAGGTCAAAATGCCCCGTGTATAAAGGAAAATACTGACCAAGCGGGTATTGCGAACCAGGTTCATGGCTTCTGTCAGCATGATGTCGAGCACATTTTGCAGGTCCAGGTTCGAGGTCAGGTTGAGGCTGATGCGCTTGAGCGCATCCAATTCATCTGCCTGGTGCTTGACGGTGGTCATTAATGAATGTTTGGAAATGACTTCCTGAGTGCTGGATTTATCTTCACTGTCGCCAACCCTCTTATCATTTGTTTGTTCGCGCGCTTCGAGGAGAACCTGAATTAATTTCAGGATCGCTTTTTTTTCTTCCGGTGGGATGGTATTGTCGTTGGCAATGATGTCCCAGGCGCGGGAAAAGACCGTTCCGGGTTTGACTTCGTGATTGTTCATTTGCTTGATTATTCTCGTATGATGGATAAGCCTCAAGACACCATTTGTACTATTATACACTTGCATTTAGACCTAAATAGTCTATTAATGGACTGTGTTAGAATCGCCCCATCTTCTTGATGTGAGGCTTCAGTGTCCGACTCTTCCAAACTTAAACCTGCTACGCCGTTGAATCCGCGCCGACGCGCCATTGTGGTCGGCGCTTCTGTTGGGATGGGTGCCGCTCTTGCTCGTAAACTTGCGAATGAGGGCTACACTGTTGCATTGGTTGCCCGCCAAATAGAAGTGTTGAAAACGCTTTGCAACGAGATCAATGAACGCACTGGCGAAACGCGTGCGCTGGCATTTCCTCATGACGTATCAAATTACAAGGAAGTTCCAGCATTACTTAGTACTATAGTTGCCAAAATCGGCGGTTTAGATACTTTCATTTTTATGGCAGGGGTCAACTTCCCTCCAGGCGGCAACGACAAGTATAACTTTGAGAACGATCGCCAGATGGTAGAAATCAACCTGATCGGTGCCATGGCGTGGCTGACTCCGGTGGCTGAAATGTTCCAGAACGCCAAAGCCGGGCAAATTGTGGGTATTGGCTCGGTTGCTGGCGACCGTGGACGAGTGGGAAACCCCGGTTATAACACTTCCAAAGCTGGGTTGCACACCTATCTTGAAGCCTTGCGAAACCGCCTTACCCGCCATGGCGTGAATGTGCTGACCGTTAAGCCGGGCTTTGTCAAAACCGAAATGCTCAAAGCCGCGGTGGGACCAACTCCCTTTGCCATCCCGGTCGAAAAAGCGGTGGACGATATTTATAATGCCATGCGCAAACGCAGGCAGACCATCTATACGCCCTTCTTCTGGGCATATATTATGCAGATCATCCGGCATATCCCGTCCTTCATTTTTAGAAAACTCTCGTTCTAAGCTTAAACCCTAAAGGTCTTAAAGACCTTTAGGGTTTCTTTCCAATAACATGCAAACCACATTCACACAACTCGAAAACTTTGGTCACTCGCTTAATGCGCCTGCGTATCTCATCCAGCCGCGCGTTACAGACGATATTCATTCCGCTTTTGAACTCGCCAAAAAACAAGGGCTTACCATTACGGCTCGCGGAGCGGGTCGCAGTTACAATGATGCCGCGCTCAACGGCGGCGGCATCGTACTCGATATGTCGGCGATGAATCTGATTCTGGCGTGGAACCCAGCAACCGGCGTGGTGCGAGCCGAGCCTGGCGTCACGCTTGAGCAGCTCTGGCAAAAGGTCGAGCCGGATGGCTGGTGGCCCCCCGTCGTCTCTGGCACCATGAAAACTACTATGGGCGGCTGTCTCTCTGCGAACATTCACGGAAAAAATAATTTCAAGATGGGAACCTTT
>JBDKJK010000085.1:0-2622 GCA_039796675.1 Chloroflexota bacterium | reverse complement strand
GCTGGAACTCTCGATGGCGGGCACGTGGTCTATTCGCTATTTGGTGAGAAAGCAAAGAAAGCCTTTCCATTTATTGTCGGTCTGCTCGTCATCCTCGGCTTCTTCTGGAGCGGATGGTGGCTGTGGGCGGCGTTGCTCTTCTGGCTGGGTCGCGTCAATGCACAGCCGATGGATCAGATCACAGAACTAGACCCCATCCGCCGCACGATTGCGTATGCGATGATCATAGTTTTTATTCTGGTGCTTACTCCCGTTCCGTTCATGTTGCTGGCTCCTTAATCCATGAAAAAAATATTTCCACTTTTTATAACCTTATCTATTCTTCTCACTGCCTGCGGAACAGGTGAAACAACCGCCGTACCCACCGAAGAAGGCTCAAGCGAGCAGCCTACTGAAGCCGCTCCAACGGAGGAAACTGTTGAAGAAGCCGCAAGCAGGCTCGAGGTTAATGTGGACGCGTTGCGCGGGTTGGAGATCAGTGTTTGGACGCCGTGGTACGGAGTCGAGCAAGGTCTCTTTGAGACGTTCGTCAATGAATTCAACGCGAGCAACGAGTGGGGCATCAAAGTCTCGGCGCAGAGTCAGATCAACTTTACGAATTTATATGAAACGACCAAAGCATCTTTACCCACTGAAAGCAGACCCAATCTTGTAATCGCTTTGCCCGAACATGCACAGGAATGGTTTGCGAATGGTGTCTCTACCGACCTGACGGAGTATGTTGAAGACCCACTATATGGACTTGATGCAAGTGATATTCCGTATGCCTTTTGGAATCAAGAGCTCGCTGGCAGTGCTCGTGTGGCGCTTCCGGCACAGCGTACGGCACAAGTGATGTTATGGAACGAAACCTGGGCAGATGAATTGAACATCAATAATTCGCCCACCTCTGCAGACGATTTTCGCAGGCAGGCATGCCGCGCACATGACTCAATGAAGAAAGATGAGTTCGCAGAGAACGATGCCATGGGCGGTTGGGTCGTAGACACCAAACCGATGACTGCCTATGCTTGGCTGCTTTCCTTTAATGGCGGCGTTTTAGAAGAAGGCAATTACCGCTTCCTCACCCCTGAAAATATCGATACGCTTAAATTCCTGCGCGAGCTTTCCGAATCCAATTGTGCCTGGCAAGGGGCAGTAGACCCGATCACATCGTTTGCGAATCGTGAAGCCTTGTTCATCACCGTGAGTCTGCAAGACCTTCCCAACGTGACCCGCGCCTTTGCCAGCCTCGACAACCGCGATACCTGGAGCGTGCAGCCCTTCCCCAATGGGGATAACGGCACACTTGCCATCTATGGTTCGTCGTACATTGTGATGAAGTCTAATGATGAAGAGCAACTGGCAGCCTGGCTATTCGCTCGCTGGCTGTTGGATAACGAACAGGATGCCCGCTGGGTGGAGGCGACTCACAACTTTCCGCTTCGCGACTCAACCCTGAGCCTGCTCAGCGACTACGAGATAACTCACCCACACTGGAAACAAGCCGTAGACCTGATCTCTGAAGGTGAGTTGCAACCTCCGCTGGGCTCTTGGCGTACAATTAAAGTAATGTTAGGCGACGGGTTCGCGCACATGTACCACGTCAACGTGCCCAGCGGACAGGTGGCTGCGATCCTCGCCCAAATGGAATCGATGGCAAAGGATTTAAGTAAGTGACGATGGGCTGAATCCCAAAGGAGTACGAATGGCAACATCAGAATATAAAGCAAGGCAAGTCCGCGCGAAGACGCATGAAGTGGTCGATTACGACCACGATGATGAAAAGCCGGGCAAGCCATTACACATTCTTATCCCTGGCGGGTTGATCGCGCTGGCAGTGCTGGCATTGATCGTCTTCATCGGCTATTTGACCTTCCTTGAAGAATCGCTTGACCAGAACCTTGGGTTGGTCTTGATGGGCATCCTCTCGCCATTTTATGTGGGCGGCGTTTTTCTTTTTAGCTATGGCTACGAGTTATACAACATCCCGCGCGCCATTCGTTTAACGGCGATCATTGTGTTTATCACCCTGGCTGCCGTGGTGATCGTAGCGGTCTTATTCCTTGTGCTTGGGAACATGAAAGGCGGCGGGTCGAGTTCCTCCAACAAGTCCTCTTCTCGTTCCAAATCAAGTTCATCAAAAGGAGATTCTTCGGCACGCGGCTTGTTTGGCAGTGCGCTGGCAGGCGGGCTGGCGAGTAAAGACTCTTCCTCAGGCGGCGGGTCCTCCTATTCTGGCGGACATTATCACTCCGGCGGTCCGGTCTTCATCGGCGGCATGGGCGGCACCCGCGTAGAAACCCGCGAAGTGACCAAGGAAGTGGTGAAGGAAGTTCCGAAAGAGCCCATGCCAGTGACTTGCCCGTTTTGCACAAGGTCATACGTGCCCGTGGAATTTAATTATGTCTGCCCCAGTTGCGGCGCAGCCACGCCGAAGGAATTGATCGAAGAGTCGCAGATGCCAAAGGCATACGACGGACAATAGACGATAGACCTCGGACGATGGACAATGAGACGCAGTTGATTTTATGGTCAATGGTCGATTGTCCATCGTCATTTTTTATCCCCAAAAGGAGAACCTCCCATGCGCCAGATGTTCATCAACGGCAAGTTTACAAATGGACAAGCCAAAGAAGCCAT
>JBDKJK010000084.1:0-4087 GCA_039796675.1 Chloroflexota bacterium | reverse complement strand
TTAAGAGCAGTAAAAAATAATCAGTTACCAGTAATCAGTGAGGCAAGCCGTATCTGTGAGGATGCGGCTTGTTTTATAAATAAAAAGATATAATCAAATTATGTTTGGAATATCTGAAGGGGAATTGTTTAAGAAAATATTGGGTGAAGAATGGAAAAACCTTCATCCTGATATTCAGGCTCGGTTTGAAAGAAACCCTGCCCTTACAAAGCCTTTGTACTACACTGGGTATTTAAGTGAGTTGACATCTTCAAAGTTCGGAAAAATTCTTGGCTATTTTAGCCTGCCCTTTCTCAAAGGAGCATTGATTCCTTTTGATGATTTTGATTTTCCAGTGGACATAAAAGTATATTCAAGACCGAATGACCCAGCGATTTATAAACAACGGATATATCATTTACATGATCGAAAGCCAATTCAATTTACTTCACATATGCAGGAAAGCGAAACTGGTGAGGTGCTTGAATATGTTGGCTTTGGTTTGGGCATGAAGCTTATTTTGCATATAAAAGATGGTAATTTATACTTCAAAAGTAATGGTTATTTTTGGCAGATATTAGGTTGGCGCATCCCGTTACCAGATTTGTTGACACCTGGAAAAGTGTTCTTAAGTCACTGTAATGATAATCCCAGCCAGTTCAATATCCGTATTGAAATTAAGCATACTTTGTTCGGCACCAGTTTTATGCAAATTGGCATATTTCATGAAGTTGTAAATTAGTGGACGAATAAGAAGCACCGGAGTAATCACTATGAAGATTCTTATCCTGGGCGGCTATGGGACATTTGGCGGGCGCCTTGCCCAATTACTAGCTAATGATGAACGGTTGACACTATTGATTGCTGGCAGATCAAAAGAAAAGGCGGATGCTTTTTGCAGACAGTTGCCCGCAGGAGCGCAAAGAACTCCTGTATTCTTTGATCGCAACGGGGATGTTGAAGCTCAAATCAAAAACATTAATCCAAACCTGGTAGTTGATGCAACTGGACCATTTCAAGCCTATGGTGAGAATCCATATAAAGTTATCAAAGCATGTATTGTAAGTGGCGTTGATTATATGGATTTGGCTGATGGATCTGAATTCGTCAAGAACATCAGTCAATTTGATGAGCAAGCTAAAGCCCAAAATATCTTTGTTTTATCTGGGGTCAGTAGCTTTCCAGTTCTTACAGCTGCGGTCGTGAGACGCCTGTCGCATGGACTAGCAAAAATCAATGCAATCAAAGGTGGCATTGCGCCTTCACCATTTGCCGGTGTTGGCTTGAATGTAATTCGCGCCATCACAATTTATGCGGGCAAACGTCTACCACTGATTCGGAACGGAAAGCATTCATACGGGCATGCTCTTACTGAAACCATGCGCTACACTATTGCGCCCCCCGGATATCTGCCCCTCAAGAATACCCTGTTCTCTTTGGTAGATGTCCCTGACCTACGAGTGCTTCCAGAATTATGGACGGATCTCGACTCTATTTGGATGGGAGCGGGACCTGTCCCTGAAATACTGCATCGTATGTTGATCGGTTTGGCATGGTTGGTGCGAATAAGATTTCTGCCTTCGTTGTTGCCTTTTGCGCGTTTGTTTTATTTTGTGATCAATATTTTGCGTTGGGGTGAACATCGTGGTGGTATGTTTGTTGTTGTTCAGGGAATTGATAAAGATGGAAAACAGATCGAACGATCTTGGCACCTTCTCGCTGAAGGTAATGACGGACCCTTCATTCCGTCTATGGCAGTGGAAGCCCTTGTGAGACGTAGTCTTTCTGGCAAGCAACCTCTCCTAGGTGCCAGACCTGCAACTGGTGATTTGGAACTTGAGGACTACGAGGATATTTTCAAAAATCGAACGATTTATACTGGACAACGAGATGAAAATCAGCATCAGCCTGGTCTTTATCCACGTCTATTGGGGAACGCCTGGCATTCTTTACCATTGCCACTGATAAAAATGCATGAGTGTAAAAAAGCAGAAGGCATTGCTAACTTTGATGTGGGAAAGAACTTATTAGTGCAACTGGCTGCGAATCTATTTGTATTCCCAAAAGCTGGTCAGAATGTGAAAGTTCAAGTCTCTTTCCAGCATAAAGATGAAGGCGAAGTTTGGGAGCGGACTTTTGCTGGAAGATCTTTTCATAGTTTTCAATCAGAAGGATATGGTCTTTCAGAAAGGCTTCTATCTGAACGATTTGGGATTTTTAATTTTGATTTTGCCCTCGTAGTTGAGTCTGAAAAAATATCTTTGATCATCCGCCGTTGGAAGGCTTTTGGCATTTCCATGCCATTGCTGCTGGCTCCTAGGATGACAGTTTTCGAATCCGTGATTGATGGTCATTTCTGTTTTCATGTAGAAGTTAGCCACTCAATCGTCGGCTTGATTATGAGTTATCAGGGATGGCTTGTACCTGTAGAATGAGATTAGAGAGAATTACTAAATATGGAGGTGTAGCTATGACAGTATTAAGACTCGCCGCTTTTTCCCAAAACGGACTCGGCGGCAACCCTGCCGGAGTCGCTTTCTACGACTCAATGCCTTCTCCCGAAGAGATGATGGCGATTGCAAAAGAAGTGGGCTATTCAGAGACGGCTTTTCTCGTAAAACAAAATGACGGCTGGAGAGTCCGCTATTTTGCACCGGAGTTGGAAGTTCCGTTCTGTGGTCATGCCACGATTGCACTGGGCGCGGCATTGGGGGAACGCTTCGGCGAAGGGACCTATAAACTGATTCTCAACGACAGCGAGATTAGTGTCAGCGCGAAAAAGACAGAGTTGGGCATGTCTGCCACGCTTCAATCGCCAAAGACCTGGTCACAGGATGCGCCGAAGGATGCCGTCGATAAAATTATGGCAGGTTTCCACATGGATCGCGCCCAACTTGACCCGAACTTCCCCATCCGTTATGCGGGGGCAGGCGCAAAGCATTTGATCCTGTTCGTCAAAGATCGCGCCACACTTGCGGATATGAAATATGAGTTCGATACAGTCCGCGCCTTGATGATGGCGGAAGGACTCATCACCATCAGCTTGTTATGGCAGGAGTCGGATTCGGTCATCCATTCCCGCAATCCCTTCGCAGCGGGCGGAGTCTATGAAGACCCAGCCACTGGGGCAGCCGCGGCGGCATTGGCAGGCTATCTGCGTGATATTGGTTGGAAAGGTTCAAAGACCTTCACCATCTTACAAGGGGAAGATATGGGCGTGCCTTCGCGGTTGATTGTTTCGTTCACTGAGAAATCTGGCGAGAGTATTTTGGTCAGCGGTGAAGTTAGGCATATTGAATAGCCGATTGACGATTGACCATAGACGATGGACAAGCTGCATCGAAAAAGATGCGGCTTGTTTTTAAGTTATAGTAAGATACTTGCATTCCTAATGACCGTCATACAGTTGCAACTCCCAACCCCATCGTCGCAACGCATTGCGTTGCGCATTTCCACGCCGGGCGAGCGCGCCCTCAAACAGGGACATCCCTGGATCTTCGATCAATCCATCACCGAGCAGAGTCGCGAGGGCAACCCCGGCGACCTCGCTGTGATCTTCGATGACAAGCGCCGTTTTCTCGCCGTCGGTTTGTATGACCCGACCTCCACGATTCGTGTGCGCATTTTGCAAAAAATAAAACCAGCTACCATTGATGCGAACTGGTTCGAAGAAAAAACAAAAACGGCTGCTGAAATTCGCAAGCCGCTTTCAAAAAAGGATACGGACGGCTATCGTCTCGTCCACGGCGAGAACGACGGCTTGCCCGGCTTGGTCATCGACCGTTATGCCGAAACGCTTGTACTCAAACTCTACACACCCGCCTGGGTTCCGCATCTCAATGACGTTATTTCTGCACTCGAAAAAACTCAAACATTCAACCATTTGATATTAAGACTCAACCGCTCTCTCCAAAAACAGACGGAATACTTGCACGGTCTCACCGATGGCATGACGCTCACGCCTCGGACTCGCGAAGGCTTGATCCTGTTCAAAGAAAATGGCATTACCTTTGAGTGTGATCCCATCCACGGGCAAAAGACCGGCTTCTTCCTCGACCAACGTGAGAACCGGGAACGTGTGAAAAGTTTATCCAAAGGCAAATCGGTC
>JBDKJK010000083.1:0-6534 GCA_039796675.1 Chloroflexota bacterium | reverse complement strand
CCTTAAGAATCTCAAAAAAGAGAGACCCCTTGGAACGCACTCGTGCCATACTTCGGAAAACAGGCTGGTCTGTTTTCACTATTTTTTTTGTCATCATTCTAAATTTTTTTCTATTCCGCGTCCTGCCCGGAGACCCAGCGCGGGCAGGAATTCGCGACCCACGCCTAAAGAAAGAAGCAATAGAAGCATTAGAAGTGAAATTCGGGTTGGATAAGCCGGTCATTAACTGTTTTGAGACATTGAATCCCATTAAGACGGGTAGTTGCACCGTCAACCCGATGGAAACCCAATTCTTTATTTATATTCGCAACCTAGCACAAGGGGAATTAGGTATCAGCTACCATACGAATCGCCCAGTGGGAGAGGTCCTTGCCCAACGCTTGTGGAATACGGTGCTGCTGATCGGTGCCGGGCAGATCCTCTCCATTATTTTCGGAGTGGCGCTTGGCATTTTTGCAGCATGGAAAGCGCGGACCGCGATTGATTACAGCGTATTGGCTGTCAGCCTTATGGCATGGAGTTTGCCAACATTCTGGCTGGCGATCATTCTACTTTTTTGGGGAAGCGCCATCGGGCTGCCTGTAGCAGGAAAAGCCACGCCGGGTATGAGCTCTATGCCGATGTTGCAACAATGGCTAGACATTGCAAAGCATATGCTCCTACCGACGATCACGTACACCATCATTTATATGGGAGAGTACACGCTCATCATGCGCTCGAGCCTGATCGATGTTCTCTCTGAAGATTACATTCTGACGGCAAAAGCAAAAGGACTGAACGCTTTGCAGATTTTGCGTGACCACGCCTTGAAAAATGCGATGTTGCCGTTGGTAACAGTTATTGCCATCAACCTGGGTTTCACTGTGGCAGGGGCTATTCAGATCGAAACAGTATTTTCGTGGCCCGGGTTGGGAAGTTCTGTAACAGAGGCAGTTGTCCGCAGGGATTTCCCAGTATTGCAAGGGGCATTTCTTCTGATTGCCATTGCGGTCATTTTGGCAAATTTACTAGCAGATTTAACCTATACCCTCCTAGACCCCAGAGTAAAGGTGGAATAAATTATGCAGACTGCGTTGCAAAAAGATGCACCTGAAACTCAACCTTTATCGTGGGGTGCCACGTTTTGGATAAACTTCAGTAAAAATGTTGCTGGGGTGATCGGTTTTTGGATGTTGGTATTGGTAATTGTGGTGTCGATCTTTGCACCTGTGCTTACTCCTTATGAACAATCTTCTTCAACATCGGTTGGAATTGAAGATATTTATCAACCGCCCTCTGCCGAGCATTGGTTTGGGACCGATGATGCTGGGCAAGATGTGTTCACGAATTTCATTTTTGGCGCACGCATATCCTTGCTGGTCGGCTTCTTTGCAGCATTTATCTCCATTTTCATTGGAGGCATCTTTGGTTTGGTGGCGGGCTTCTTCGGCGGCAGGTGGGAAAACTTCTTAATGCGTTTTACCGATATCATGCTGGTCATACCGGAGCTGCCTTTGTTGGTGGTGATCGTTGCGTTGACTCGCCCTTCGCTAATGAACATTATTTTTGTCATTGGCATTCTCGGTTGGACGACCACTGCACGTGTGGTGCGTTCGCAGACCTTGGCTGTCAAATCGCGGAAGTTTGTGCTGCGCGCACGCGCCATTGGAGCAGGTAGGATTCATATCCTTGCCCGGCACATCATGCCGTTGGTGCTGCCCATTCTTGTGGTTCAGGCTGTGCTTGCCATCTCGCTGGCAATATTAAATGAAAGCGCACTTTCTTTTATTGGACTTGGTGACCCTTCTGCACTCTCATGGGGGCAAATGCTAAATTTTGCCTTCGGGCGTGGGGCGATGTCGGCGGGAGCGTGGTGGGCGTTGGTTGTGCCAGGTTTTGGGATTGTATGGGTAGTGCTTTCATTAACCCTGCTTGGGCAGGGATTGGAGCAAGTCTTAAACCCACGCTTAGATACCCACCACTTAATGCCGGGCAGGCCTGTCGTCCAAAAAGAGGCGGGGCAGGTCATCCAAAAAGATGCGTTGTTGGAAGTTCAAAATTTATCTATCCATTACATCAAGAAAGGGAAAGCCCCAGCGCGAGCCGTGGAAAATATCAGCTTCACCCTTAAACAAGGTGAGTTGATCGGGCTGGTGGGCGAGAGTGGATGTGGCAAGACCACCTTGATGTTGTCTTTGTTAAAATTACTGCCTGCCGCTGGGCAGATTGTACATGGTAAGGTATTTTATTTGGGGAAAGACCTAACCGCAATGAACGAGGCTGAGATCAATGAAGTGCGCTGGAGCCGTATCTCTATCGTCTTTCAGGGAGCGATGAATGCGCTCAACCCCGTGCGAACGGTGGGAGACCAGATCGCAGAAGCCATCTTGAAACATGACCCAGGGTACCCTCGTGAAAAACTTGCTGCGCGCGTATCTGAACTACTAGATCTTGTAGGCATTTCTGCTGGTCAGAAAGAAAATTTTCCGCATCAATATTCTGGTGGGATGCGCCAGCGTGCGATGATCGCCATGGCATTGGCATGTAACCCGCAAGTGGTGATCGCTGATGAGCCGACCACGGCGTTAGATGTCATGATCCAGGCGCAGATATTGGAACTACTCGATTCGTTGAGGAAGAAACTTGGTTTGGCGGTGATCTTTGTTACGCACGACCTTGGCGTGGTTGCTGAATTATGCGACCGTGTACTTGTGATGTATGGCGGTGTAACAGCAGAGTATGCCGATGTGGATGTGATCTACAATACCCCCAAGCACCCATATACACAGGAATTGCTCAAAGCCTTCCCTGATCTGACAAAACCCAAAAAGAAACTTACCTCAATACCTGGCTACCCGCCGCCGCTGGATAATCTGCCAGTAGGCTGCCGTTTTTCTCCGCGTTGCCCGGCTGCCTTTGATCGGTGTCACACAGAGGAGCCTGCGCTTCATGTATTGGCTGATGGGCATAGTGCCAGTTGCCATCTGGTGGAGGTTGCCAAAGGATGAAAAACCAAAGCGGAAATTTTCTTGAAATTCGCGGGCTAAAAAAGTATTTCGAAGCCGGGCGTACTTCTCTTTTTTCTCGTGAACAGAGGCATGTCCACGCTGTAGATGGCGTTAACCTGAGCCTACGCCGCAGCGAAGTAATTGCACTCGTAGGCGAAAGCGGCTGCGGAAAATCAACTCTCGGCTTGCTATTGATGGGGTTGGAAGACCCCACCGATGGCAAAGTGACCTTCGAAGATAAAGACATTACCCATCTCAACGACGGGCAACGCAAAGACCTGCGCCGCAAGATCCAGATGGTCTTCCAAGACCCGTATGAGTCACTCAACCCCACCCAAACCATAGCAGAGATCATCAACGAACCTTTGCTTGTGCATGGCATTGGCGCAACGCAGTCAGAACGCGATGAACGCGTGAAGAAAGCCATGGAAGATTCAGGTTTGAAGCCGGCTGAGGTATATCTCAACAGGTATCCGCATGAGCTTTCAGGTGGGCAACGTCAACGTGTGGTGATTGCTGCTGCATTGGTGCTTGAGCCAGAGATCATCATTGCAGATGAACCCGTCTCCATGCTCGATGTGTCCATCCGTGCTGAGGTGATTAACTTGCTGGCAGAGCTGCGCATTACGCGCCAAATCGCCGTCATCTTCATTACGCATGATCTTGGTTCGGTGGGCTTCTTTGCAGACCGAGTTGCTGTAATGTACCTCGGGCGTATCGTTGAGATCGGCACCATGCTCGAAGTTCTCGAAAGACCGCAGCACCCATATACCAAAGCGCTTATCTCTGTCATCCCTGTTCCTAACCCGCGTTTGCGCCATGAACGCATTATCTTGCAAGGTGAAACACCGAACCCAATCAACATTCCGTCGGGTTGCCGGTTCCATCCGCGCTGCCCGGTTGCGTTTGAAGCTTGTAAACTTAGTGACCCGCTTATGACATCTCTTTCAAAAACACATCAGGCAGCCTGCCTATTAATAACAGGGAACAAGTAAAATACCTACATGGAAATTACCAGCCTACAAAACCCACGCGTTAAACACCTGGTAAAGCTTCGTGAAGATAAAAAGCAACGTCAACGCGACGGCTTGATTCTTGTGGAGGGCTTTGATGAGTTGACCCTTGCCCTGGCATGTGGATTCATCCCCAGCACGCTTCTTACCGCGCCCGAACTTGCCAGCCAACCCCTGGCAATTCCACACGCTGAAAGCCATTCTATCGAGTCTCTGGTCGTCTCTCGTGCGGTTTTTGAAAAGATATCCTACCGCGATAACCCCGATGGTCTACTGGGAATCTTCCCCATGCCGACCCGTACACTTACCGATCTGACCCTTTCCGCCTCACCCTTGGTGATTGTGGCTGAGTCAGTGGAGAAACCTGGTAACCTCGGCGCGATTCTTCGCACTGCTGATGCCGCACATGTAGATGCCGTCCTCGTCTGCGACCCGCGTGTGGATGTGTGGAACCCCAATGTTATCCGTGCTAGCCGCGGAGCGGTTTTCGCTGTACCCGTCGTCGAGGTGAAATCGGCAGAAGCGCTGAGCTGGCTCAGGTCCCGAAAGATGCGTGTGCTTGCGGCGACGCCGTCTGCTGAGGCGTTGTACACATCTGTTGAGATGCAAGGTCCGCTTGCGATTGCCGTCGGCACCGAAGATGAAGGACTGACCGATTTTTGGATGCAACATGCCGACTTGCGCGTAAAAATTCCGATGGCGGGCAAGGTGAACTCGTTGAATGTTTCGATCGCAACAGCGTTGATGACGTATGAGGCGTTTAGGCAACGAAGCGTATGAACCAGATAAAGAGCACGCGCAACAGTATTGGGGTTTTCGCCAATTTAGGGAAAGACCTGGCTGCCACTACTTCTGCTGAAGATGCTGCTCAGATCATTGTCGATGCCGCGCATAGTTTGATCGGCTGGGATGCCTGCTATCTTATTCTATATGACCCGCAAAAGGGGGGGAGTCCGCGCCCGTTGTTATCTATTGATACGGCAAAGGGCATGCGCATTACCCAGCGAGATGCTTTTCCGAAAAAACCAAGCTCGAACATGTTGAAAGCCATTGCTGAGGGTGGGTTTATTTCACTCTATGCTGGTTTTTTTGAAATGGATGCCTCACAAACATTCGGTGACCGTACCCAGCGGACCCTCTCGCAGATGTTCGCACCTGTGGTTAGCGGGACGCGTACAATCGGGGTTTTATCTATTCAAAGTTATACGCGCAATGCCTACCAAAACCCACAGTTGGAATTGCTAAAGACCTTGGCTGGTCATTGTGCGGGCGCTCTGGAACGCATTTGGGCGCAAGAAGCTCTTGGCGATTTTGTGGAGCGATTAAAGGTGCTACACGCGGCGGTGAGCGCCATCAACGCCAGCTTTGAGTTGGATCGAATTTGTCAGGTGGTGTATGAGACCGTTTCACAGGTCATGTCGTGCAATGATTTCGTGATTGACGGGTATGACCCAAAAAGCAATGAGATCGTGCCTATTTATGCCATAGAAGACCCTGGCAGACGTGTGATCACCAATCGTTATGTGGCAGACCATGGTATGGCGGGCGAGATCGTGCGCACTAAAAAATCTATACTGCTTAATAGTCTTGAGCAAATAGACAACAGCGGCATCCAGTTTGAGTTATATGGCTCGTTTGAAGAAGAGCAGACCAAGTCTATTCTGGCGGTGCCGATGATTTTGCATGGTGAAATTTATGGCATGGTTTCGGCACAGTCATATCAAGAGAATGCCTATACTAATGAAGATATTTACCTGTTGGAGGTTTTGGCTTCTCATGCCTCGATCGCCTTCGAGAATGCACGTCTGTTCGACTCGATCCAAAAGCTGGCAAACACCGACCCGCTGACGGGTATTCTCAACCGACGGCGCTTCTTCGAACTTGCAGAATTAGAGTTTACCCGAGCCAAATTAACCCACCAGTTTCTTTCTGTCATCATGTTGGATGTAGATGATTTTAAGCACTTCAATGACCTATACGGGCACAAGGCTGGCGACAAAGTACTGGAGTTGGTTGCAGAATCTTGTTCATCTTCCCTGCGCTCTGACGACATCTTTGGCAGATTGGGCGGGGAAGAGTTTGCAGTGGTCTTGCCAAATACCAACCTTTCTGATGCATACGAAGTGGCATCTCGCCTGCGGCTGGTGATCCGAGGTATTAATCTTTCGGATATCACGTTAGAGCCTGTCACCGTCAGTGTGGGGGTAGCCGTATTTGACCTGACTTGCAAGACCTTTGATGTTCTACTCGAGCGAGCCGATAGCGCCATGTATTCTGCGAAGAATTCGGGCAGGAATCAGGTGAAGACCTGGGAGCCGAAACATCATTAGTCAACCTATTATAGGATTCAGCGGCGATCTCTTTCCTTATACTGCATCAGTACGCAAACGCAGGTTAGCGATCTTATGAGTTGATCATTGCGAAGTGCAAAAGCGTTCCTCAAGGCGTCAATTCGGAATCTTTGGCGAGCCGCGAGTCAATGTCTTGTTGTTAAATCTCGCGCTGGATGAGATACAATAAATTTGATGAATGAA
>JBDKJK010000082.1:0-3569 GCA_039796675.1 Chloroflexota bacterium | reverse complement strand
ACGACATCAAAACATAATCCGCGATCCAGATCGGGATGCGCGCATTGTTGACCGGGTTGATGGCATAGCTTCCGGTAAAGACACCCGTCTTTTCCTTGCCAACTGCACCGCGTTGAATGTCTGACTGACGTGCAGCTTGCGCCTTGTATTCTGTGATGGCGGCTTTATTTTCCGCCGTGGTCAGTTCATCCACTAATGGATGCTCAGGCGAGAAGACCATGAAGGTCGCGCCCCACAACGTATCAGGACGGGTAGTAAAGATTTCTACATCATGGTTGCCAATCTCAGTCTTGAAAATCACCGAAGCGCCTTCGCTGCGATCGATCCAATTCGTTTGCAGGGTCTTCACCGTGGGGGGCCAGTCGATGCCGTCGAAGTTCAAGAACTCATCGGCATACTTGGTGGATTTGAAGAACCACTGTTCCAGGTCCTTCTTGATAACCGGCGTGCCGCAGCGTTCACAGTGACGGTCATCGCCCCAGACCTGTTCGCGTGCCAGGGTCGTATTGCAGTTCGGGCAGAAATCCACCGGCGACATCTTGCGATACGCCAGACCTTTCTTGTACAGTTGAATGAAGAACCACTCGGTCCAGCGATAATATTCAGGCTCACAAGAAACGGCTTCACGTTCCCAATCGAACATGGCTCCCATCGAACGCAGCTGCTTGCGCATGCGGATGATGTTCTCGCGTGTGCGCTTCATCGGGTGGACGCCGTCCTTGATGGCGGCATTTTCCGCGGGCAAACCAAACGCATCGAAGCCCATTGGGAACAACACGTTATAGCCTTTCATACGCATGTAACGCGCGCGCGCATCCGACGGCGTCATGGCATACCAGTGACCGATGTGCAAGTCACCGCTGGGGTAGGGCAGCATCGTCAGCGCATAATGCTTCGGTTTGCTATTGTCGATCACAGAGCGATACAACTTGTCGGCATCCCATTTCGCCTGCCATTTTTTCTCAATGTTGTTCGGGTTGTAAGACAGGTCCTTCATTGGTTTCGTTTCCTTCTTCACAGGTTGAATTGCCTTCGGCTTCGTTTCTTTCACCACGATAGCTTTTGGCTTCTGTACCACCGGAGTGATGGCTGCTTTCGGTGCAGGGATAATTGCCTTGGATTTCACCGCTTCTTTCTTGACTTTAGGCTGGCTCGCCTTCTTAACCGTTGCTTTGGCTGTGGGCTTTTTCGTTACAACTTTCTTCACCACTTTTTTTGCAACTGGCTTTACTGTCTTTTTCGCAGTTGCCTTGACTGCTGTTTTCTTTGCAGTCGGTTTGACAGCCTTCTTCGCAACGGGTTTCTTTTTTGTTTCTTCTTTCTTCTTTTTTGTCGTAGCCATTCTTACCTCTTATAAGTTTCAGATGTCAGGTTTCAAGGATCAGGTTATTTACCTTGAATATTTACATGGAATAAAAGAAGACCCGCAAGTAACGAACCCTGCTTCCAAAAATTTCGTTTGATGTTCATGCGTACCTCCTTTATCGAATTATCGTCATTGCGAGAGCGGTAGCACGAAGCAATCTCGCGTTTTAAGTCCGAGATTGCTTTGGGCGAAAGAACATCGCCCTCGCAATGACGAAGTTTAAAACAAAAAACCCTTCATCCACATCAGGGACGAAGAGTTCTCTCCGCGGTACCACCCGAATTACGTTTTCAAGTTGGAACGTTCAAACGTTTCAACGCTCAAACCTGCAAACGTCACTTTGGCTGCTATAACGGGCACACCCGGCGCAGACTACTTAATTTCACCAGCGCAGTGGCTCTTGCGAGCAGTCAGGCGAGTTCGGTCTTTATAGTGCTCCGTGGGCACTGGTGTTGGGCTCTCACCTCACTCTCCCAACTCGCTGACGGGATGACCTACTACTCCTGCTTTGACTTTTATGAATAGGGCAGACGTAAAGCCTGCCCCTACATATTGTGGTGGACCCAGAGGGATTCGAACCCTCGACCTTCTCAATGCCATTGAGACGCGCTCCCAACTGCGCTATGGGCCCATGTAAATGATCTTCGTTGAACTGTGGACCTGAGGGGATTCGAACCCCTGACCTCCTCAGTGCGATTGAGGCGCGCTCCCAACTGCGCTACAGGCCCGTCATGTTCAAGGCGACGGCTATTCTACCTGAGGGAGGGGGGAATGTCAATAAAACCGGAAGGTAAAAATGATCTTAGGCTGTGGGGAGTAGTACCTTAAAGGTAGAACCACGCCCATTGCCTTCAGATTCAGCCCAAACTTTGCCGCCTTGTGCTTCAATGATGCCTTTGGCAATCGTCAACCCAATGCCTAAGCCGTTGTAGTGGCGGGTGTTGGGCGGCTCGACCTGATAGAACTCTTCGAACACTTTTTGCAGTTTATCAACAGGGATGCCCATGCCCTGATCTTGCACCCAAACCAATACCTGGCTGCCTTGTGATACGGCACCCAAAGTGACCTCACTTTTTTCTGGTGAGAAGCGAATAGCATTGTTGAGCAGGTTCACAAGAGCCAGCGTGGTCTTTTCGGGGTCCACATGTACAGGGATGGATTCTTCTTGAAACGCCAGCACCAGTTGCAGGTCGCGGCGGGCGGCGGTGTACTTGATCTCATCCAATGCGAAATTGAGAACATCCTGCACGGGGAGAGTAACCTTCTTTAATTGCATTTCATCTGATTGCAAAAGGGTCAGGTTGCTCATTTGGTCAAGCAGGGAGTGCATTTGCGATGCGGCTGCCAGCACGTGATTGGCATGGTCTGAAGATTTGCCATGCGTATCTTGTTGCAGGAAGGTGGCATACCCAAGAATGATGCTGAGCGGAGTGCGCAACTCGTGGGATGCCAGCGAAAGGAAATTTGTTTTGATCTGATTTGTGACGCGTACTTTTTCCAATGCCTGTTGGCGGGCTTTGAAAAGACGCGCATTGTTGATGGCGATGGCGGCATGCGCGGCAATGACAGAAAGTACGGCAGAGTCGCTTTCATTGAAACTGCCTTCTCGTTTATTGACGGCTTCCAAGACACCCATGACCTGATCTTTGATCGGCATGGGTACGCCCAACAGGGTTTTGGTTTTGAACTTGATGTGTTCTGAAACGGGTGCATAATGACGCGGGTCTTGATTGGCATCGTTGAGGATGAGCGGCTTGTTGGTGCGAAAGATCGTGCCTGCCAGACTGTTATCAATGGGGACGGGAATCTCTGCCAGTTTTACCGGGTTCGAGCCGGTGGCAGCCGCAAAGAACAGGCGCGGACTTTTTTCGTCGTATAAAAGAAGCGATGCGGCTTCACAATTTAACAGTTCGGTGGCGGTGGCGGTGATGAGTTGAAGCAGTTCATCGAGATCGAGAGTGGAATTGAGCGTGACACTTAATTCCACCAGCCTAAGGAGTTGAGAACTCCGCCCCTCCAATTGTGGAAGCTGACCGGTTTTTAATATTTTTGCCATAGTGTCAGTGTACAAGGTTTGGTATGTCAATTCAACCCCCATTGGTCATATTCCATTTTCCACTTGACCCTTGCCCTTGATGGTTCTACAATTCAATGAGCCGACAAAATGCCCGCTTCTTTCTTAACTGGAAGTTGGTACGGCTTC
>JBDKJK010000081.1:0-4557 GCA_039796675.1 Chloroflexota bacterium | reverse complement strand
AAGCACTCAAACAGCAGCGGGAGTCGCAAGACTCCCGTTTTTGTTATACATCGTATGCCTACCGTCATATTCATCAACGGCACATCATCCTCTGGCAAAACCTCCCTGCTAAAACTTCTGCAGAAGAAATTGCCTGAGCCGTTTCTGGATATGGGCATTGACAAGTTCATTTGGATGCTGCCCAGCCGCTACCTTGACCGCCCGCTTTGGGATGACGTCCTCGGAAAAGCGGTTCATTCTGGACCTGTAGGCTGGTCACTGTTCTCGGGCATGCACCACGCCATCGCCGCAGCCGCTTCGCGCGGAAACAACATCCTCGCCGACCACGTGTTCGTAGAAAAAGCCTGGGTGGATGAGTGCGCTGAATTATTCGCAGAGATGAACGCCTACCTCATCGGCTTGCAATGTCCGCTCGAGGTGTTGGAACAGCGCGAAAAAGACCGCAAAGACCGTACTTTAGGTCAAGCCAAGTTGCAATATGAGGTCATTCACAAATACACCCAATACGACCTCGAATTAGACACGTCCAAACTGACTATAGAAGAGTGTGCAGAGCAAGTCATTGAGCGATTGAAAAATCCACCGCTCGCTTTTAGGAAATTACAGGCAGGTCACGCGTAAAGCGTGACCCTACAGAAGGATCGCTTCGCTATGTTTCAAAAAGAGCAACAACTCATCGAAAACAAGATCAAAGAATACTGCACTGCCAACGACATTGCCCTGGCAGAATTGAAGTGGCAGCCCATCCCCTTTTCGGGTGAATGGGGTTTTGCAACTTCATTCTTCCAAACCGCTGCTAACGAAGCCAAACTCGGCAAAGGGACAAAGGCTCCGGTGCCGCAAAAAGCTCAGGAAATCGCCGAGCAGGTCAAAGGTCAATTAAGAGGCGTGGATGGGATTAGTCACATCGAAGCGGTGAAAGGCTATCTCAACGTCTACTTCAAAACATCCGAATATGCCAAACGCGTGGTGGATGACGTGCTGAACAGCGGCGTGGATTTTGGCAAAGGCGCAGCGAAAACCGAAACCGTGATGGTTGAGTATGCCCAGCCGAATACGCATCATTCCTTCCATATTGGGCATGCGCGCAATACGATTCTTGGCGAAGTACTGGCAAGGTTGGTGGAGTTCGCAGGCTATAAAACTATCCGCGCTTCATACCCCGGCGACTTGGGACTCGGCGTCATTACCGTGATGTGGCTTTACGACAAACTGTACAAGGGACAGGAACCCGCGGGCGTACATGAGCGCGGACAATGGCTCTTGAAGTTGTATGTGGAAGCCAATCAGTTATTGGAAAAGAAAGAGAATGAAACACCCGAACAGACCGCGCAACGCGAAGCTTATGAAGCCGAACGCCGCGAGATGTATCGCAAGTGGGACGCGGGCGATACGTATGTGCGTGAACTCTGGCGCGTGACCCGCGAATGGAGTTTGGAAGAACTGCGCGAAGTGCTACACATGCTCGATGTGAACATGGATGTGTGGTTCTATGAGTCAGAAGTAGATGAACCTTCGAAAGCAATCGTCGAAGAGTTGATTGCTAAAAATATTGCGGACGATGAACGCCCAAGCGGTGGCGCGGTGATCGTGAAAATTGACGAGAAACTTGGGCTCACCAAAGAGAAGTATCGCACCAACGTCATTTTGCGACGCGACGGCACAACGCTGTATTTGACCAAAGACCTGGCGCTTGCCAAAGAGAAGTTTGAGAAATATCACGTAGATCGTTCCGTTTATGTGGTGGACGTGCGTCAATCTCTTCATTTACAGCAAGCCTTTGCCATTCTCAAGTTGTGGGGTTTCCCACAATCGGAGAAGTGTTACCACCTCGGCTACGGCTTTGTGAGTTTGCCCGAAGGTGCCATGTCTTCCCGCAAGGGACGTGTGGTCTTGTTCAAAGAAGTCTACGACGAAGCCATTAAGCGTGTGCTTGCGGTCAATGCCGAGAAGAGCGTGGATATTCCTGCTGAAGAACGCAAACAGATCGCTGCACAAATCGGTTTGGGCGCGCTGGTCTACTCCATGCTTTCCGTGGACAATAACAAAGACATTGTCTTCAACATCGAAGAAGCGCTTTCGTTTGATGGGCGAACCGGTCCGTATATTCAAAATGCGCATGTACGGGCGAATAGTATTTTGAAGAAGGCAGGCAGTGCTGGTAACGAGTTACGAGTTACGAGTTACGAGTACGAACTAACCAAACAAGAGATCGAACTTATCGAGCAGATGTCTCAGTTCCCGCAGAAGGTGCAGCAGGCGGCTGAGGAATATCGTCCGCTGGTGATGGCGACGTATGCCTACGATCTGGCAAACGCTTTCCACTCGTTCTATCATGCCGTGCCGGTTTTGCAGAATGATGATGAGAAGGTGAAGAATGCCCGTCTGCGGTTGGTGGCGGCGGCGAAGCAGACAGTTGCGAATGCGCTGCGTTTGCTGGATATTCAGGCACCGGATGTGATGTGAGATAGAGAATAGTAAATAGTGGATAGATCGAGCTGAAAAGCTCGGTCTGTTTTTTATTAGACGATAGACCATAGACGATGGACAATGGTCTAATGCAAATCGAACAGCGAGTTTAGGGGTTATTATTTCGGAATTATTTTACATAGGAGACTCTTAATGACCACACTTGCCCCTACAATATACGAACGTTCATTCCCGCATGTTTCCAGTGCTGTGCGCAACGTTACTTTGATCTTGATTGGTTCATGGTTGGTTGCGCTATTTGCTCAAATTGAAATTCCCCTGCCCTTCTCCCCTGTTCCCATTACTGGGCAAACCTTTGCTGTTTTGCTTGTGGGCGCATTGCTCGGCTCGAAGCGCGGAGCGACTGCCATGATTGCTTATATCATCCAAGGTGCGGCGGGGCTGCCCTTCTTTGCGGGCGGTGCTAGTGGATTTGGCATACTCACCGGCGCAACCGCTGGGTATTTGGTTGGCTTTATCGTGGCGGCGTATGTCGTTGGTCTGCTCGCAGAGCGCGGCATGGAACGCAGCTTTAAAACCTCCATCGTCCCCTTCCTCGTTGGCACAGTCATCATTTACGCCTTCGGTGTGACGTGGTTAAGCACGATTGTTGGCGGGTTTGGTAAAGCCATTGAATTGGGTTTGTTGCCCTTCATTATTGGTGATGTACTCAAGATGCTGGCGGCGGGCATTGCGTTGCCATCCGCTTGGAAAATGATCTGGTAGCAGAAACAGGTTCGAGCGGGGAAAGAGGCGTGTCACATCAAAAACAGGCTGAACGTTATCTTGGCGTTCAGCCTGTTTTCTTGTTTAATCCAATTAATAAGACCGCATTGGGTAAAAACGAGTTGGCTCAAATCTCAAGCCGGGTCGGCTCGGACACAGCCCCGCATGGCGGGACAAGTTCCTCAATGCGACAGCACAGGAGTTTCCTATGCCGATCAAAACCATCATCATGGGCGCCGCAGGGCGCGATTTTCACAACTTCAATACATTTTTCAGAGGGAATAAGGATTACGAAGTTGTAGCTTTTACCGCCGCCCAGATCCCCGATATTGAAGGACGCCTCTATCCGAAAGAGTTGGCTGGTGACTTGTACCCGAGCGGAATCCCCATCCGAGCCGAGGAAGAGCTGCTCGACCTCATCAAGAAGTATGGCGCCGAGCAGGTCGCTTTCTCTTATAGTGATGTGCCGCATGAATATGTGATGCACAAAGCCAGCATGGTCAACGCCGCCGGTGCAGACTTCCGCATTATAGGCACGAAGAACACGCAGATTAAGTCGAACAAGCCGGTCGTGTCGATCAGCGCCGTTCGGACGGGATCAGGCAAAAGTCAGACGACGAGGCGCGTGGCTGCCGTCTTACAAGAGATGGGCTACAAAGTCGCGGCGATCCGTCACCCCATGCCGTATGGAAATCTCGCCGCGCAGGAAGTACAGCGCTACGCTTCGTATGATGACCTCGATGAATATCAATGCACCATCGAAGAGCGCGAAGAATACGAACCTCATATTGACAGCGGCGTGATCATTTATGCCGGTGTCGATTACGAGAAGATCATCCGCAAAGCAGAAGCCGAAGCGGATATTGTGTTGTGGGATGGTGGCAATAACGACTTCCCATTCTACGTGCCCGATTATCAAATCGTGGTCGCAGACCCGCACCGCCCCGGACATGAGTTCACTTACTACCCCGGCGAGACGAATGTGCGCATGGCGGATTGTTTCGTCATCAATAAAGTGGATACGGCTGATGCAGAAAATGTAATAAAACTACGCGAGTCACTGCGCAAGTTGAACCCAACTGCGGTGCAGATCGAAGGCGCTTCTCCCCTCTTCGTGGATGACCCCGATGCCATTTTCGGCAAACGTGTTTTGGTTGTAGAAGATGGTCCGACCCTTACCCATGGTGAAATGGCGTATGGTGCTGGGTACGTGGCTGCCCGTCGCTTCGGAGCAAAAGAAATTGTTGACCCACGTCCGTTTGCAGTGGGTTCGATTGCCAAAACCTTCGAGAAATATCCGAAGACCGGCTCGATTTTGCCTGCGATGGGCTACGGCGACAAACAGACCCGCGAACTCGAAGA
>JBDKJK010000080.1:0-5752 GCA_039796675.1 Chloroflexota bacterium | reverse complement strand
CTTTGGGTGTGATCTCAGATGAACGAACAGGAACGGATTTAAAACGATGGCTCATGATTGATTTCTCTCCTCGTAAAGTTTTATGGGTATGTTTCAGCCAGCAATGTTTGAATGACGGCTTCAGTTTCTTTGTATTTGCCTTCGCCAATATGAATGTAGCGAATGTGTCCTTGTTTATCGATCAAATACAAGGTTGGCCAGTAAATGTTGTCGTATGCCTGCCAGGTCGCGCCATCGTTATCTTGTGCCACAGCATATTCAATGCCATATTGCAAAACCTTTTCTTTCAGGCTGATCAGGCTGGCTTCGTGGTCGAACTCTGGGTAATGATTGCCAATGATCACCAGCCCTTGCTCGCGGTATTTCTCGTCCCATTCCTTCAACGAAGGAATCACATGGATGCAATTAATTCAGTCAAACGTCCACATATCAATGGCAACCACCTTGCCGCGCAAATCTGCCAAGCGTAGAGGCGCACCCACATTCAGCCAGGTTTCATTCGTCAGCTCAGGAGCGGGACCGTGATCGCGCAGAGTGAAGATCGGCAAAACTACCTCCTCAACAGGAGCCGACCCTACAGTTGTGCAGGCACTTAAGAGGAGCGGAATCAGCATTAGCCATTTTTTCATAAAATTTCTGATGAATGTATTCTACGGAAACTTTCTAATCGTAGCATGATAGTTTGCTTAGGAAATCATCATTTCATTTGGAAAGACCCGCCTCTTCCATAGCTGACAGTTGATTCGCCTCGGTAGAGCGTCACCCCGCCGCCACCGTAGACTTCCCATTCTGAGCCTGTGGATAACATGCCCGTTCGCTCGTCAATGCCAAGCAGGGTCACATCCGGCAAGGACTTCGTCAAAGTCGCCGCCCAGTTTTTCCCAAAGGTATTGTGATGCGGCAAAACACAGGCATTGGGAACCAAATTCAATCCGCGTTCGACTCGTTGTTTCATTGGATCGTAATAATATTCGCACATCACCATTGCCCCGGCACTGCTCCCAGCAATGACGGCACCGTTTTGATACGCTTCCAACGCCGCAGCCCAGCACAAACTGTCTTTGAGCGTTTCAGCAAGATAATGCGTAAACCCGCCAAGCAAATAAATTAACTTTGCTCCACGAATTTGATCCACAAGTGCGGAATCGTTGGCAGTTTTCTTATCGATCACGCCTGAAATAAAAACTTGTTTTGCCCCCAGCCGCAAGAACCAGTGCAACCCAAAATTCCCTGCCCGGTTGTGATTCTTATCCGGCGCGGCGGCTGCAGGAATAATACAAATAGGAACCTCGTTCCCACCCGCCAGTTTAATCGCAAGCAGATCCGGTTCCGACATGCGCCCGCCAAACTCTGCGCCGCCTTCCAATAAAAGATAGCCCATTACTCAGCGCTCGTTTCTTGCAGTTCCTCACCACGTTCCACACTCACACGCATCTCCACACCATCGGTACTGATGTCGATCCAGCCGTTGCGGTCGGTGCGCAAAAGTGCATACCCTTCGAGTGAGTCGAGCGTATCTTGTGAGGGCATCCCGTCCAGGTCACCGGCGGCGACGCTTAGCACCACCAATTGCGGATTCAAATTCTCAAAAATATCCGGCGGGTTGCTGGGGGCGTATCCCGACTCAGCCAGCAGGAGCACATCGACTTTACCGATGGTGTTGCCATACTCAATGGATTCAAAGCTGCCTTCGCTAACGCCGATGGGCAACAGGGCGCGGAAACTTCCATATTCAATGAGTAACACGCTCCCACGCGGACCTGCCGCCTGTATCTCGATAAATGCGCCATCACCCAGCTCGAGCCTTTGCCCTGCTTCCGCCAAGCTGATGGGGATTTCGTTTTGCGCGAAGTATTCATCTAATAAACGTGAAGAGAATGAGGCTTGGACGTTTCCACTCCATAAGACATTTTCGGGTTCGTAGCGTTCTACAATGCGTGGAAGTGCGGCAAGCTGGTCATCTTGTGTGGAGGCAATGATGAGCCAGTCTAATTTGCGGGTGAAGAAAGGCAGACGGCGACCGAGCTCATCAGACAGTTCTGAAGCGCTCGCCCCACCGTTAATGAGGATGTTGCGTCCTTCAGGGGTTTGAATTAAAACAGCATCTGCAGAACCAGCTTCGAGGAAAGTGATGTGTAAACGCCCGTCGCCAGATTTTGCCGATGCACTCCAAAACGTCATCATGCAGATGAATGTGATGGCGAAGATCAAGGTCAATGGGGCAGCTCGAAGAGAAGAAGCCGCAGACTTGAACCAGGTTTGGATGGCAGACCAATTGAACGTTACGAGAAGAAGCGAGGTGTATGTCATAAAAATAATCCAAAGAGGAACGTCTCCCAACACGATCACGCCATTGGGGAATTTGTCGAAAAATTCCACCACGCGAATGGTGTAGCCTGCAAAGGGCCAGGCGACCCACGCAAGCAGTTGACCCAGCGGCAGGATGGGCAGGCTGACGAATACTGCCAAGCCGCCCAAGATCATCACTGCCGGTTGGACGGGCAGAATGAACGGGTTGGCGATGAACGAAATGAGCGAGATGCGTTGAAAATAATATGCCATGAGCGGAATGGTCATGACCTGTGCGGCGAGAGTGAGAATGACGTTGTCGTTGATGATGTTGGTGAGGACGCTGTTCTCTTGTTGTGTGATTTTTTCAATGAGGCGCGCGGTGATGATTGAGAACGGTTCTGCGTAAAGGATAAGACCAAGCGTGGCGAAGAACGAGAGTTGAAATCCTACGTCCCATAAGGTGAGCGGGTTGATAAGAGCCATGACCAGCGCAACAACTGCCAATGTGTTTATGCCTGCATTGCGCCTGCCGACCTGCCGCGCGAAGAGTGAGAGACTGCCCATAATGGCAGCGCGCATCACCGCTGGGTCACCGCCGACGAGGAAGGCATAGAGAAAGACGAAGAGAACAGCAAGCACAGCGCCAAGCCTTTCGTTTTTTAGTGCCCACTTGAAAAATGAAAAGAATAGTCCCGCAATGATGGCGATATTGAACCCGGAGATGGCAATGATGTGAGCCGTGCCGGTGTTTTTGAAGGCATCTTGTAATTTTTTTGGCAAGCCTGTATCCACACCGAAGAGGATGCCCGCCAGGAGTGAGGCTTCTGGGTCTTGAAAGATTTTGTAGGTATGCTCAACAAGGTCGGACTTAAAACTATAAATGACTTTTTTGATAAAGCTGCCATTATTGCCGGGCAGTTGCGTCACTTCAGTTTTGGTCATGTATGAATGGATGCCTTGCCTGGCAAGATAATCGCGATAGGAAAATTCCTCGTTCTCGGGCGGGGTTTTCAACTCGCCGCGTAGACGGATGATCTCACCGTATTCATATTCTTCATTGGGTGAAACGCGCACCAGCAGTTGACCCGATACAGGCAGGTCGCCATCGCCCGTATCCACAGCTTGGACATTGAGTGTGAGGTTGGTGTAGCTGTCTCTGTAATCGGGCGGCTCGACCAAATAGCCAGTGATGAGTAATTCATATTCGCGGTCGTTGTAAAAGGCGATATGAAAGGCATCAATATTTGGCTGGCGGGCTTGGTAATAGGCAGAGCCGAGGAAGAGGAAAATGGGGAGCAGGGGAATGAAGGGATAAGCAGTGAGGAATGAGTCATGCGTGATGAGTGTGGAGCGGCGAAGAAAAAGGGAAAGAAGAAAGAAGGCGAGTGCGATGAGTGCCCATGCCCAGGCTGGTAAAGAAAACGAGGCGGCGAGGACAATTCCTGTTAGAAATGCGAGCGAGATCCACAACAAGGGCATAAATGAGATTGTACAACAAAATAAAACCTGACAACCTTCCTCCAAAATAATGACATCGCGTATTATCTACAAAGTTATAATCTCAGCATCATGACGCAATCAAAACTTATTTTGGTCACTGGAGCCACGGGTTATGTGGGCGGTAGGATCGTTCCGAAACTGCTTGAAGCCGGGTATCGCGTGCGTTGTCTGGTTCGCGACCCTTCCCGTTTGCAGGGACGTAGCTGGTTAAAAAAAGTGGAAGTCGTTGCGGGTGATGCCCTCAACCCGGATGATCTCACAACTGCTATGAAAGACATTTCAGTTGCTTATTATCTCGTGCATGGCAAGCAGGGCAGTAAAGACAGCGCCGAGCGCGACTTGCAAGCCGCTCAAAATTTTTCTGAAGCCGCCGAGAACGAAGGCATCGAACAGATCATTTATCTGGGTGAATTGGTAGACCCCACGGCAAACCTTTCACCCTATTTGCGCTCGCGGCATGAAACTGGTTTTATTCTGCGGCATGGCAAAACGCCAGTGACTGAACTTCGCACCGGTATGATCATCGGTTCTGGCTCTGCGCTTTTTGAAATGGTGCGCTACATCACCGAGCGCCAGCCGATCTTAACCTGCCCAGCCTGGTTTTTCTCACAAGCTCAACCCATCGCCATTCGAGATGTCCTTTCCTATTTGACGGATACGCTCAAAACGCCTGATGCGACGGGTAGAGTGATCGAAGTAGGTGGACCTTCGCGCCTCACCTACGCCGACATGTTGCTGGGGTATGCCACCGAGCGGAATCTCCGCCGTTGGCTGATTCGCACTCCGTTTTACGCCCCGCGGTTATCTGCTTATTGGGTGCATATGGTCACACCGATTCATTGGCGTGTGGTCGCTCCATTGATCGAAGGTTTGCGCGCCGAGTTAATCGTCCGCGATGAGACGGCAAAGAAAATATTCCCGCATATTCAGCCGATCGATTATCAAACCGCTGTTCATCTCGCGCTGGGGCGTGTCCAACGCGATAATGTGGAAACCTCTTGGGCAGATGCGCTCGTCACCGAATCAGGTGATGTTAAACCCTATGCCTTCACCGTTGAAGATGGCTTGTTCATCGAACGCCGCCAGATCGTGTTGGAGCTTAATTCTGAAACGGTCTTCCGCTCGTATGTGGGCATTGGCGGCGCACGCGGCTGGATGTACATGGACTGGGCGTGGGCGATTCGCGGCTGGATGGATAAAGCCATTGGTGGGGTAGGGCTGCGGCGCGGACGCCGTCACCCCGATGAGATCAACACTGGCGAGTCTTTGGATTTCTGGCGTGTGGAAGCCCTTGAAAAGAATCGCCTCATGCGCCTGCGAGCTGAGATGATCGTCCCCGGCAAAGCCTGGCTGCAATTTGAATCTACGCCTGTGGAAGAAGAAAAAGATAAGACCCTTTTCACCGTTACGGCGTACTTCGAGCCATATGGTCTGCCCGGCTTTTTATACTGGTATGCCATGTGGCCCTTCCACAAATTTATATTTGACGGTCTCGCTCGTCGGCTTGCTTCTCGGGCAAGGGTGTTGGGTCACGCCTACTGATAACCGATAACTGGTTACTTTACTAAACTAGTGGGGTTATACATCACATGAACATCCTTTTCCCTCTCCTCGGTTACATCCTCGGTTCGCTTCCATTTTCCATTTGGGTTACGCGCCTCGTCAAAAATGTAGACGTGCGTGATTCCGGATCGGGTCACGCCACTACAACGAATACGATTCGTCAGGCGGGCTTTGGGTGGGGCGCTTTGGTGCTCATTCTCGATATCGCCAAAGGATTTATTCCCACGTATTTGGCGGCACAATATTCTGGTGAAACCTGGGTGATCGCCTTGACATCCACCGCGGCTGTGATTGGTCACTGTTGGACGATCTTTGCAGGCTTTCGCGGCGGCATGGGGCTTGCTACGGCAGGCGGCAGTATTCTGGCGGTTAATCCGCTGGCGTTTTTTATCTGTTT
>JBDKJK010000079.1:0-2748 GCA_039796675.1 Chloroflexota bacterium | reverse complement strand
ATCTGCAAGGTGTTTGCCACTACGTTGCGGTGCATGGCAACGGCGCCTTTCGGCACACCGGTCGTACCACCAGAATATTGGAAGAGCGCCGTATCATCTGGCTGAATATCAATATTTGGTTTGGAAGCACCAGCATGTTTCTTGAGCAGGTCTTGCATCCAAACATCCGCGCCTTCAAGCTCATGCAGACGGTCGCCGCCCTTCTTTTCTCTCAGCAGGGTATACAACACACGGGTAACGGGAGGCAGGGCTTCCTTCAAATTCGAAACGATGATCTTCTTGAGCCCTGACTTTTTCCGTACTTCTTTGAGCGTGTTATAGAAGCGCGTCAGCGTGAACATCACTTCGATGCCCGCATCGTTCACCGGCGTAAGCACTTCTTCCACAGGGTAGGTGGGGTTCACTGCCACCACCACACCGCCTGCTTTCAAAATGCCGAAAAAGGCGGCAACAAATTGCGGCAGGTTCGGCATAAAGATGCCCACCCGGTCGCCTTTTTTCACGCCCATTTCCACCAGTGCCGCAGCCATCGCGTTCGACTGCTCGTTCATCTCACGATATGAAATGACCGCGCCCTTAAAGATTGTACAGGCGTGGTCAGGATATTTGCGCGCGGCTTCTTCCAAAAAGTGAAACAGCGGCGCTTTCGGGTAATCAATTGTTTGGGGCACACCCTTATCGTAATGTGCCAGCCAGGGTTTGTTGCTCATACTTCCTCCATTGGTTTGTTGGACTGTTGAAGCTGAAACTTAAAAGAAGTATATACGTGAAGATATTAAAAGTCAATTACAACACTGGTTTTTATATAGAGTTACGGATTAGAGTCTCAATTTCATTGAGTAAATTTTCACGTTCAGGATAAAACCAATGAATGGATGAATCTGACTCTTTGAACCAATTGCCCTGTCTGCGCACAAAGACGCGAGTAATGCGCCTCATTTCGACTTTGGCTTGTTCCACCGTCATTGAGCCTTGCACTACGCTGACACATTCCCGATACCCAATAGCAGACATGCTTGGTAATGTGGGTGAGTAGCCGCGTTCAAGTAAATCTTTTACTTCACCGAGTAATCCATCCGTGAACATCTTTTCAATACGTTCATCCACTCGTTGATACAACTCCTCGCGCGGACGGGTCAAGCCGATAGTGACCAAGTGATACGGCGAATCACCAGAACCGCGTTGTTCAGAGAATCTTCTTCCTGTCGTAAAGATCACTTCCAAAGCCCGTATCGTGCGGCGGACGTTACGCAAGTCTATGGCTTGTGCAGCTTGAGGGTCAAGAAATTGCAATTTTGCGTATAGCCACTCTTTGCCGTTCGTTTCAACTAGTTTTTCCAATACAGATCGGAGTTGATCGTTAGGCGTCACCTCTGGCGGACTCCAGCCCTGCGTCACAGCGCGGATGTATTGTCCCGTACCGCCAACGAGAAAAGGTAAGCGTCCACGCTCGTGGATGCCTCCAATGGCGGTGTGTGCCATTTCTTGGAAGACTGCCAGATTTAGGGTTTCATCGGGGTTGACGATGTCGATCAGGTGATGGGGAACTCGCGCCATTTCTTCGGGCGAAGGTTTGGCAGTGCCAATGTCCATGCCACGGTAGAAGAGACGCGAATCAACAGAGACGATCTCGCCATTCATTTTTTCGGCGAGACGTAAGGCAAGCTCTGTTTTGCCGACGGCAGTGGGACCAACGATGAGGACGATGGGAGGGGTAGGCATGGAATGATTCAGTGTAAGAAAAAGCCAAAGTGGTAAAACAACTCAAAATAAGTTAGAAGCGAAACGTCTGCTCATATTAATTCGGTTTCCACTTTAGTCTGTGGTTAAGTTTCTGGTAAACTTTAATTATTACTCTATTTTAACACTACCGAGGATGCCCCATGATCAACTGGCAGGAACTGACCATCGATATGTTCGTGGAACAATTGCGGACGGCGTATCGCCGTTCGTACGGCGACATTCAACCAGAGTATGGCAATATTGTTTCCTGGGTGGGGCGGCTTGCCTTGGAGAACATTTCCAATTCAGATGCGCTTTACCATGACATTGACCATACCATCATGGTGTCGCTTGCGGGGCTTTCGATTATTGAAGGTAAACATTTGCGCGAAGGCGGTGTGACCCCACGCGATTGGATGCGTTTTATGATCGCGGTCCTTTGCCATGATATTGGGTATGTGAAAGGCGTTTGCAGGAACGATACGGAAGATTTGTTTGCCACCGGGGTGGGCACGGAGTGCATTCACATTCCAAATAGTGGAACCGATGTGGCGTTGACACCTTATCATGTTAACCGTAGTAAGTTATTTGTGATGGAGCGGTTTGGGCTGGGGTTGTTGAAGGAGATGGAGGAGCATATCAATGCTGAGTTGATCGCCTCCTATATTGAAATGACACGTTTTCCTTCTCCAGAAGGGGAGTTTTATCAGGATACAAAAGGGTTGGGCGGGTTGGTGCGGGCGGCAGATTTTGTAGGGCAGTTGGGCGACCCGGATTATTTCCGTAAGACTCCGGCTTTGTTCTATGAATTTCAAGAGTTGGGTGTGAATGAAAGGCTGGGGTACAAATCACCGCATGACATGCGCAGGAATTACGCCACCTTCTACTGGAATCAAGTCAACCCGTTTTTGCAGGATGCTCTGAATTATCTACGCCTGACCGAAGATGGCAAACAGTGGATCGCCAATATGCATTCGCATGTCTTTGACTCAGAGCATGTTTATAAATAGAAAAAAACGTCGCAGA
>JBDKJK010000078.1:0-9897 GCA_039796675.1 Chloroflexota bacterium | reverse complement strand
TCGACATAACCCGAAGGGTAGCAACTTAGGTGAATTATTATAATGGATGGACGCGACAGTCTAGCCGTAGACCTTCAACCTTTAACCTGAAACCGAAAACTCACCCCGCAAACCCCTCTGGCATGGAGGTCTCTCCGCCCGTTAGACCATAACTCAAAATATCTTTCTCGCGATCTAGGTACAAGTTCAACAACTCCGCTTGCGTGCCGCCTGTAAAAATATCGCCAGTAAAGCCGGGGGCAAGTGTACAGCCGAAGAGGGAGTAACGTCCACCTTCCATGCAATGACCGGCTTGCCAAACCCCGGCGGGAATCACAAATTGCACCAACTGTCCCTTTAAGGGTTCACTACCCAGAATCACATCTCGGCTCGCACCATCTGGGTACAACAAAATCAACCGAAGTGGGTCGCCGCCGTAAAAATGCCAAATCTCATCAATAGTCAACTTATGAAAGCAAGACACACTGCGCGATTCATGGCAATACATGCCGATCATGCCCGTCCCATACGGTTTGCCATTCGGCATATCTCCAGAACGATAGGTGCTTGTGAACAAAGTCCCTTCTACGGGTAACGCCTCAAACTCAAAATGACGAATCAACGCCTCAATCTCTACATCCATCTAACCTCCACTGCTCACTGACACCACCAACCATCAACCGCTCTTCACCGTCAAATTTACCACCATCGCTCCGCTGGCTTTTACTAAATTTTCTGGCGTGATCATGATCTCCTCGCCCCATTGTCCCGCCCCAGTGCCGAGCATGGGTTCGTCCATCAGAGTCGCTTCGAGGAAGGAACGGAATCCCTCTGGCTGCCAGCCAAAGGCGGGGATCGAACCGATGATATATCCTGTTACTTCCTTTACACGTTCTGGCGGTGCCATTTGAATATTGCGCGAGCCGATGACCTTCTTCAAATTCCCAGAAACAGCATTCTGGTCACCGCCCAGCATTACTAGCACGCACTCGCCTGTGTCTACTACTTGAAAGATCAGCGTCTTGACTGCCTGCCTTTCGGCGAACCCTAAAACTTTCGCCACATTGGCTGCACCTTTTTCGGTTTCGGGTGAAAAGCGTTTGGCTTCATATGGAATATTGTGTTTATCAAGATGAAGGTGAGCGGGTAGTTTCATGGTTGAGTTCCTTGAATTTTTGTTGATCGGTTTTTGAGTTACGCGTTTCGGCTTGAAAGAGATATGCCTACCAAAATTAGTATTCCACCTGCTATTGCCATCAGCGATGGTGTTTCATTGAGGAGGAAGAACGCCAAAATGGCAGACCCAATCGGCTCACCAAGTACAGTGACTGCCACCAGCGCGGCGGTCAGGTATTTCAACGTCCAATTATAAGTAGTATGCCCGATCAATTGTGGGATCGCCGCCAGTAAAAAGATCCAACCATAAGTCTTGGCTTCATATCCGAAGGGAGAATTTCCTGAAACAAACAGGATGATCAAGAGCGTTACGGCAGCCATGCCATACACCAGAAAAATATAGGGCACGAGCGAGGTGCCTGCCCGTAATTTTCTGCCGATGATGAGATATCCCGTCACTGCCCAAGCGCCCATTACTGCTAGAAAATTTCCCCACATGGCGCGACCCTGCAAGGCATCTTGCAGCGATTGGCAGACGAGACCGCCATCCCACACACACGCATCAGACAAGCCGATAATTGCTCCGCCAACCACTGCCACTGCCAACCCGACAATGGCAACCCGTGAGATGTGTTCCTTTAGCAACATCGGAGAAAGCAACGCCACCCATAGCGGGCCTGTCCCTACAAAGACGACCGAACTCGCCACACTGGTGTATTCAAGCGATGTGATCCACGTGGCAAAGTGCAAGGCGAGGAAAATGCCCGAGAAAACGCCGAGCAGAACTTCGGTCCGTGTGAAGCGTTTGATCTCATCCCAATGACGGGTGAGGGCAACAGGCGCGATCAATAGAGTCGCAATCGACATGCGCAATGCGGCGATGACCAATGAAGGTGCGCCATCCATTTGGGCAAAGCGAATGAAAATGCTGGAGGTTGAAACAGCTAAAGTGGCAACGACCAATGCAATCGGTAGCAGGAAGCGGGTTCTTGAATCCATAATGTTGACTAGTTTAACTGATAATGAATTCAATTGGGTTTATTAGATATTTGTAATAAAATTCCATAATTCTTGCGCCCAATCGGCAGGCAGGATAAAATGGAAAGACCAACTCAAATTAATCAGCTCGAAGGAGAAACCTCATGGCTTTTGAACTTCCCAAACTCGCATACGCATACGACGCCCTCGAACCGCATATTGATGCGCGCACGATGGAGATCCACCACACCAAACATCATCAGACCTACATTACCAACCTCAATGGCGCTGTTGAAAAGACCCCCGAACTTCAGGGTAAATCGCTCGAAGCTTTGCTGAGCGACTTGAACGCAGTCCCTGAAGGAGTGCGCATGGTCATTCGCAATCATGGCGGCGGCACCTACAACCACAACCTTTTCTGGGAAATCATGGGACCCAACGCCGGAGGCGCCCCCAAAGGTGACCTCGCTAAAGCCATTGATGCTTCCTTTAATTCATTCGACGCCTTCAAAGATGAATTCACCAAGTCTGCTACCACTCGCTTCGGCTCTGGTTGGGCTTGGCTCGTCAAAAAGGGAAGTGGTTTGGCTGTGGTTTCTACAGCCAATCAAGACACGCCTCTTTCCGATGGGTTGACTCCCATTCTTGGCATCGACGTCTGGGAACATGCCTATTATTTGAACTATCAGAACCGCCGCCCCGATTACATTACTGCGTTTTGGAATGTGATCAACTGGGAAGCTGTCTCTGCAAAATATGCAGGCTAATCCCTACAAAACGCATCCACTCTGCCCCGCGCAATTGTGCGGGGCTTTTTTATTGCCACCTTGTCATGCCAATAAACAAAGTTATAATAAGTCAAATTAAATTGGTTAACCAATTACCCCAAAAAGGAGAATCAAAGAAATGACTCACATTATTACCAGCTTGTGTGTACGTGACCGCGGATGTATCGAAGTTTGCCCGGTCGAGTGTATCGTTCCTGGAAACCCTGCCGATGGTTTCCCCATGGTCTATATCGACCCCGACACCTGCATTGATTGCGGGGCATGCGTCCCCGAATGCCCGTTCAGCGCCATCTTCCCTGAAGATGAAGTGCCCTCCGCATACACTGCCAAAGGCGGCGAATACATCAACCGCGTTGGGCTTACCGGTCATTACGAAGCTTCCAATCACCACGGCAAGCCGGTTGTGCTTGAGAACACCCGCCAGCTCGATGCCGGTGAAGTAGTCGATCTCACCACCGACACCCCGCTTAACTACGAGTTCTTCAAGAGTGGTCCTGGGTATGGCGCTAAAGATAGCGATAGCGGCAGCTAATTTGAATAAATAAAAAGCCGGGCGTTTCGCCCGGCTTTTTTTATTTTCACTTGCTTAATAATGTATTGAATAACTGACTTCCAATTTGCTCAACAAGGCTTGGGTTATTTTCTTCCAATGCCATCACCAACGTCAGCGGCGCACCCTGCCAGTTTGGCGGCGTTCCCGCAGTCAACCAAGTTACGGTCGTCTGGTTGATACGCCCTACCGCGATATGACTCCAAAACACCTCGCCTTCTTGGATGAAGGACAAAGCCGCCTCTTCTGCCGCTTGAGTTTGAATCACCTCTTTAGGCTGATCCAAGGCTGGGAGCACCACCCATCCCTGCTCGAGTGTGTTCACAGCAGTAGCAATGCGCGGAGCCGGTAGAATCCCCTGATACGTCAACGCCGCCGTTGCAAGCGCCACCTGTAACGGACTGGCACGCAGATCTGCAATATCATCTGTTTGGAAGGCTTCAGCAACGGGCAGGGTAATCAGCGGAGATCGGAAAATTCCAAGCTCATCATAAAAACCTAGCAACTCTGCATCACTAAATGAATCATCTCCAAACTGAGCTTTTATTAGTGGAAGAAGCGCATCTCCAAGCGGATACAGCCCCTGCGTGGCACGGTTGATGAGAGGCGAATCTTTATCTTGCGAAAGAGAATCGCCTTCCTCGTCCAATTTGTTCGGGTCATACGTTGGGTGTGATGCCATCACGAGGACTTCGCCGGTTTCGGCATTCATTAAAAGAATTGTGCCACGGTGTTCGCTTAGCAGGTTATCTGCTGCAGATTGGAGAGATAAGTCCAGGCTCAGGCGCACATCCAAACCGGGCGGGGGAGTGCCATAGATCAATTGATTCCAAAGGATCAAGCTGGTAGGGTTCCCTTGCAAGCCGCGCAGGTAATCATCAAGGCTGGCTTCCAACCCGGCTTGCCCATATACAGGATGTGTATACCCGGTAACGGGTGCAAGTTCTGGGTACAAATATTCTCGAGTATATGACCCGCTTTCGCCTGTTGTGATGCTGATAGGTTGGTTGTTATTATCCACGATCTCGCCGCGTAGTACGAAGCGGTCGGCGATGGCACGGCGCGGATTGTCTGTACGGGCGAGAAGGTCATCTCCACGGGCAATTGCCCACCAGGCGCTGGTTAGGGCGCAGGCAGCGAGACCTAACGCAAAGATGCCTGCCAATATAGTGTAGGGGTGCGGGTTTTGAAGTGGAGCCGGTTCGGCATCTTCCACATTGCTGATAACGAGTAATAGATACAGAGCAATGAATGAGGTTAATAGAGATGAACCGCCATATGAGACGAATGGCAGGGTCACTCCGGTGAGGGGCAACAAACGCAAGTTGCCGCCGATAATGAGCAGGCTTTGCACCCCAAGATATGCCGTAATGCCAGCCGCAAGATACCGGCGGAAGTTATCTGGCGCACGCAGGGCGATGATCATGCCTCGGGCGAGGATCAGCCAAATTAGGCAGATCAAGCCTACGGTCCCGATCAGACCCGTTTCTTCCGCGATGGCAGAAAAAATAAAATCGGATATGGCGACCGGTACCAACAGCGGACTTCCGATCCCTAACCCTCTTCCCAATGTACCGCCGTTTGCTACTGCAAGCAGAGATTGGATGATCTGATACGAATTGCCAGAGGGGTCATCCCACGGGTTGAGCCACCCCACCACGCGGATGTGGATGATATCGATGAAGAAATACCCGAGTAGCAAGGCGGTGAGTAGGAATGCGCCTGTGCCGAAGAGTAGGCGTCTTTTTCCGCTGGCGATAAAAAGAAAGATGGTAAAGAGGAAGATAAAAATGGATGCCGTGCCGAGGTCACGTTGAACGACGAGCAAGAGCAATGCCAGCCCGGTGACAATCAGCGTAGGGATCAAGAGCGGAATGGACAACAAACGGATGTTTGCCCGATCTGCCAGGTAGGCTGAGAGGTAGATTACCAATAATATTTTGAGCGGTTCAGAGGGTTGAAAATAAATTCCGCCAACTCCCAACCACAGCCGCGGACCGATGCCCATTGGGTTGGTGCCGAAGAGCAACGTGAGAGCTGTGATTAATAACCCGCTTGTGAGAAATATATATTTGTAATTCTTGAGAAAAGTTAAGTTTTTCAGAAAACGCGCACTAGCGATCAAGACAATTAGGCTGACCCCCAACCAGGCAGTTTGTCTGATTCCAAAACTCTCATCTAGGCGCCAAATGCTGAGCAAGCCCCATCCACTTAATAGGGCAGCTACAGGGAAGATATACGGGTCACGCTCGGGTAGGTATTTATTCAACACACGATGTGCCAGAAACGTAAACACTCCCCAGGCAAGCAAACCAAACCAATGTGCGATCCTATAATCTACATCCCAAGTGCGTTCACGAACTGCAGGAGCAAGTGTAAGGATAACAGATTGTAGAAAAAGGAAAAATGCCGCCCATTGCAAAAGACGGCTTTGGTTTTGATCGTTCATTGTTGAGATTTGGGTTGATTCTTTTTGCCCAACCGTTGGGTGGGTTCAATAATCACATTTTCAGACAGGCTGATGGCGAGCACCACGCTGCCGCATCGGATCTCATCTTTCGATGTGATTACGGTCGGCAGGGTGATGGGCGTGTCATTTAGTTGCGTTCCATTGGTAGAGGCGAGATCTTCCAGCCACCATTGATTGTGGTGATAGGTCAGGTGGGCGTGCCTGGCGGAGATGGTATCGTCTTGAAGTGGAATATCGCAGCCTGGGTCGCGCCCGATTGTGATCTCTGCCTGATTGAAGTAGCGCAATGTCCCCGGTTTGCCTGCATATCGGATCATGATGCTAATGCCTGGTATGCGGCGGGTGGTCAGAATCGTTCCCTGACGATAGATTTCGCGATATAAAAATACGAGAGCCCAGCCGAGGAAGCCATACAATGCAAGCGCTGTCAGCAATCTCAGTGCGAGGACTAGAACGCCGCTCATTTTTTCTTAAAATTTGCCGTGGAATGATCTTTATTTAAGATCGCCGTGGGACGGTCAGCGATCTGATCATTGAATGGGGCGGTATCTTTCAGGTCTGGGCGTGGAGGGGGAGTATCGTGCCCAAAGACGAGGGCAACACCCGCAAGAGAGATAACATCCCCCGGATACAAAACACTCTGACTTGTGCGTTGTCCATTAACGAAGGTTCCACCAGTTGAATTCAGGTCAAAAACAATGAAGCGCCCTTTGATTGCGCGCAACTGAGCATGGTTGCGCGAGACCCGCGGGTCATCAATGACCAGTTGATTATCCATTCTGCGCCCAATGTTAACCACAGGGAGAGTGAGAGGGTATATTTTCACACCTTCCACGATCAGGAAAGAGTTCTCTGGAATTTGTTCAGCCACTGAGTCAAGGCTGCCAGTATCCAGGGGAGTTGCGTTCGTTTCTGCCATAGTTTCTACTCGGTGAGATGCCAGAATTTCGACATCATTGATAGGAAGTTTTTCACTTGTGGAAAAGGTAACGATTGGTGCTATTGTAAACTTAAAACCGGCTTCCTGCGCCACAGTTTGAAGAGAATGTAAGATAACTGTAAGTAACTCTTTGTCTGCCCAGGCTTTGGCTGTTTCTGGGTGCAAAATGAGAGTGTATGTATCGGGAATGGTGGTTTCTCCACCCGTTGTAATACTGTTCTGCTGAATGGCTGATGCCAGCTTCTGGACGATAATATCCTCCATACGCTTGCCTGGGATGAGTTGAATCAGATCCACTTCGATCAGGTTTTGAAGACGGGTTTCGAGTTCACGTAAGTTCATTTGGAACCATATTTATAAAGGCTTCTTACAATTGGGGCAGCTTGTATCGGTAGGCTTCACCACATAGCCGCAATGCCGGCAGGTGGTTGGTTGAACCCTTCCAAGCGGAGCCCCACAGGCATGGCAGGATGGCTCGCCCACCGGGTTTGCGACATGACAATATTCACAAGTGGTACGTTTCAAATTTTTAGACAACTCAGCAGAAGCGCCTGCCGCACGCGCCGCCTTTGAGATCACTGCCCAAACACGGTCGCTCATTTGAAGGTTTTCAATATCCTGGGCAATATCGTCGAGCCTACCCAAAAGGCTGAAAGGGTTCTTGATCGCCGCCAATGCACTCATACCCAGGCTGGCTGCTACGCCCATCCAAGCTTGTTGCCCCAGCTCCACCATAATGCCTTCTTCGAGCGATTGCACGGTCACCGTCATGGCGGTTTGCCCGCCCGACATGGAATCGGGGCGAGTGCCTACCTGAACAATGACCCGATCGCTTTGCCCGAGTGCTTGCGCACGGAGGTTGCCCTGGTTGAACTCAGCCACCAGCGCATTCGCAATATCAGCAGGTTTGATTTTTCCGTGAAAGATTTTTCGTTCCATGAACTCGATTATAATCGCCTTTGCGATTCTCCTTTTAAAAATTTACGAAATGACTCAATATAAGTTTCTCCTCCGTTACACCCTATTCACTCTCACCATTCTCCTCCTGCTGTTTGGACTTCTCTCCGCCTCTTCACCAGACTTTGCCCTGGCTCAACAACCGACGGATACCCCCTCCGCTGCAACCGGAATCTTCATCACAGTGGTTACGGACGAACCGCAGATCAATGTTCGGTTGGGTCCTAGCTCCACAGTTTATCCGGTTGTCGGTATTTTGATCACCGGCTCCACTGCCCCCGTATTTGGGCGATCTCCTGGCGGCGATTGGATCCAGATCGAGTTTCCTTCTGCTCCCAATAGAGTTGGGTGGGTATATTCTCCGTTGGTGCAAGTATCCCCTGTCGGTGTTACCCTGCAAATCGTTGAGCCACCTCCAACACCTGTTCCACCTGCCACCTCCACAATCGACCCGACCCTAGCAGCGCAATTCATCGTGCTCCCAACAAGTACCCGTCTGCCAACATTTACACCACCGCCTACACTGGCTCCCATTGAATATGCTCAGAATACACCTTTACAAACTGAGATTCCTTGGGCTTCAATTATTATTGCATTTGCTGTTTTAGGTGTGATTGGTTTCTTGCTGTCCTTGATCCGGCGGTAGCCCCAATGTGGCACTTGCGTGAGAAGCGCCTTTTCCCTCTTTTATTGCTGATCTGTTTGGGTTTTGGAATTACATTCTATGGACCCACCCGAGGCAATGTTGTTGCTCAGCAGCCCACAGGCTCAGTTCCTACTGTAACAGGCACACCCACGGGGATGATCGTGCGTGTCAATTTTGATATTGAGACGGTAAACGTCTATTCGGGTCCAAGTTCCTATCTTTATCCATCTGTAGGGGTTTTGCTGAAAGGACAGGAAGTGCCCGCTTTAGGTATCTCAGCAGATAATAATTGGATTCAAGTCTACTATCCTGGCGTGCCCGATTCGATTGCATGGGTGTACGGTCCATATGTAACCATCATTAAGACAGGACGCTTGCCCGAAGTTTCCGCACCCAATACGCCCACACCGGTTTCTACGCCAACAATTGACCCAACCCTGGCAGCCGCTTTCATTGACCCTGTCACCCCCACGCGTTTGCCCACTTTCACCCCGCCGCCTGATTTGATCGTCCCAACCTTTCTCCCAAATCTTGATTCGGCGAATCGGGTGCCAGTTGGCTTGTTTATCATCATTTTGGGGTTCATTGGCGCTTTCGGAACCTTGATCTCATTTTTGCGGGGAAGATAATTATCCTTCCCGGAATAAAAAAATGGACAGGCTCATCACCTGTCCATTTTTGTTTTTTTTGCTTTAGTTATTGCAGCCGCAAGAACCGCCGCCACAACCACAAGAACTAGCGCCGCCATTGGAGCCACAGGCGCATCCGCCTTCACCATGGCTGTGTCCTTTGGCATTCGGGCTGTTCACTGCAAACCCGGCGCCGCGGGTGGGGTCGTTCACAAAGTCTACAGTTGCATCGCGCAGGTAATCGATCGAGACTTCATCCACAACCACCTTGACGCCGTTGGCTTCGAAGGTCGTATCAACATCACGGAAGTTGTTATCGAGTGCCATGCCGAAGTTCACACCGCAGCAACCGCCTCCAGCAACATAGACGCGGAGGGCATACCCTTCGAGGTTTCTTTCTGTAAGAATATTTTTAACCGCTTCGCTGGCAGCGGGGGTGAGTGTAAAAAGTTGGGTGTTAATTTCCTGGAGCATGTTTTTCTCCTGATAAATGGTTTTGATTTTGATAAATGTTATCAGGTTTGACCAACACTGTCAACTTTTTTGGTATAAAAAATTAATTTGACACTCATTTTCTTGACACAAACCATTTGCGCCTGTAAAATCGACCTGCTTAATGGGCGAAAGCCTATATTTTTTCAACTCTCTAGGAGGAGTAACTTTTCATGTTCACTATGGGATTAACCAGTTTTGAACAGACCGCGATTTGGGCAGTCTTTGCTATTGCATGGCTAGGGCTCGGATACGCGGTCTTTTTGCGTTCCCAGATCCTGCGCGAAGACAAAGGCACCGAAAAAATGCAGGAAGTTTGGAATGCAATCAAGGATGGCGCGAATGCGTATTT